>CANGYW010000008.1 GCA_947458335.1 Chitinophagaceae bacterium
GAGCTGGGCGTTTCGCTGGCCGAAATGATCCGCCAGGGTAAAGTAGATATCATTAGTTGTACCGGTGCCAACCTGGAAGAAGACGTGATGAACCTGGTGGCGCATTCACACTATAAGCGAATACCTAATTACAGAGACCTTACGCCACAGGAGGAGTGGGACCTTCTCGAAAATCATTACAACCGTGTTACCGATACGTGTATTCCCGAAGAGGAGGCCTTCCGTCGGTTACAAAAACACCTTGTTAAGCAATGGAAAGACGCCGAGGCAAAAGGGGAACGCTACTTTCCGCACGAATTTCTTTATAAGGTAGTGTTATCGGGCGAATTAAAACAGTACTATGAGATCGATCCGAAGGATAGCTGGATTGTAGCGGCTGCTGAGCGAAATCTGCCCATTGTGGTACCTGGTTGGGAAGATTCTACAACGGGTAACATTTTTGCCAGTTATGTGATTAAGAAAGAATTAAAGGCCTCGACCGTAAAGAATGGTATTGAATATATGGCCTGGCTCACGGAGTGGTATCGGGCTAACTCTAGTGGCAAAGGAGTTGGATTTTTTCAAATTGGCGGTGGCATTGCCGGCGATTTTCCAATCTGTGTAGTGCCTATGATGTATCAAGATCTTGAATGGCATGATGTGCCGTTTTGGAGCTATTTCTGCCAGATTAGTGATTCCACTACCTCGTATGGTTCCTATTCTGGAGCGGTTCCCAACGAAAAGATCACCTGGGGGAAACTCGATATTCATACCCCCAAGTTTATTGTAGAGAGCGACGCCACCATTGTGGCGCCTTTGATCTTTGCGTGGGTGTTGGGGTGGTAAGACGTCAGTGACGTTACCAATCTCATTACAAAAATTAATCCGATGGGCTCATTTGCTCGATTATCGACCTGGAGGCATCCCCAGCGGCATATCTCTTTTTAGCATTTCGTCACGGTTAGCCATTTCCCAAGCGGTATAAAATACCAGCTGTGCGCGCTTAGCCATCAGCGGGTAATTGATCTTGTCGGGGGTATCGGTGGGCTTGTGATAATCGGCATGTACCCCATTAAAATAAAAGATGATGGGTACACCCTTAGCCGCAAAATTATAATGATCGCTGCGGTAATAGAATCGATTGGGATCTTTGGGGTCGTTGTATTTGCGATCTAGCTTCAGGTTGAGGTAGGTCTTGTTGACCAGGTCGGTAATAGGAGCCAGGTCGGAACTTAGTTTATCATCTCCGATCGTATAGACGTAATTGACAGAATCTTTGTCGTTGAGATAATCAGAGCCAATTCGCCCGATCATATCGATATTTAAATCCACGCTCGTTTTCTCTAAGGGAAAAACAGGATTTTCTGAGTAATACTGGCTGCCCCAAAGTCCTTTCTCCTCTCCGCTTACCGGCATTAGCAGAATACTACGGCGAGGCCCCTTACCGGCTGCTTTGGCAGTCATGAAGGCTTCGGCCAATTCCAAAATACCAGTAGTTCCACTTCCATCATCATCGGCGCCATAGTAAATGGTGCCATCGCTACGCTTGCCTACATGATCGTAATGGGCAGTGATGATCACATACTCGTCTTTCTTGTCACTGCCTTCGATTACACCCAATACATTTGAAACCGTAGCAGTAATGGTTTGTTTGGCATAGCTTATAGCGGTGAGGCCTCGGTAGGGCTTGTGTGCAAAAGCGTTGGCTTTTATTTTTTGAATAAGCGATTCGGGCTCACTACCCAATAGTACTCCGGCTACCTTGGCAGATATGTAGCAACCAAATAACGATTGCGAAGCCTTAAATCCGTTCAAGCTCCAGTTGCCGGAAACTGCTGTGGCTCGGCGCGGAAAATTGCTATGTATAATCAGTACCCCAACGGCTCCTCTGCTGAGTGCTGCATTGAGTTTACCATTCAACGAAGCAGGCGAGGAAAATCCTCCCACGCTCGGCTTGTATCCGTCGGGCATCCCGTCCATGATCAGCACTAGCTTGCCTGTTACTGGCAAGTCTTTGTAATCGTTACGCAGTTCTCCGTCACTGATACCAAATCCGGCAAATACGATCTCCGAAAACCGCAGGGAGGCGCTATAGTTGCCCGGCAATGGTTGAAAGTCTTCGTTTAGAGTATAAGCAGTGCCATTGATCTCTAGCGAAGCAGAGGTCATGGAATCTTTATAGAGTGGGTAGTACTGGCGATAACTTCCGTTATTGCCGGGCAGCAATCCCAATTGACGAAAATGATTTTCGATATACCCTGCTGCTTTTTCAAGACCAGGCGAGGGTGTATCGCGTCCTTCCATATCGGGTCCGGCTAGCGTATACAAATGTTTTTGCATATCCTGTGCTGTAATGGTAGCAGCGGCTTGCAGGGCCGCTTTATCTTTCTTTTGAGCAAAAAGAACGATAGGGCTCAGTAGAGCCAGAAAAAAAATAACTCTTTTCATGAACGGTACATTTATACTAAAGATAAAAGATAAGCGATCAGCAGCCCGCAATTTTATCGACGCGATTTTGGTGACGTCCACCTTCGAATGGAGTAGCCATAAAGTCCTGGACCATCTGTAAGGCCAGTTGCTCCGGTACAAAGCGCGCAGGCACGCAAATAATATTCGCGTTGTTGTGGGCACGGGCCAGTTTGGCTAGTTCCTGCTCCCAGCAAAGGGCCGCTCGTACTCGAGGCTCTTTGTTGGCGGTAATAGCCACCCCATTACCGCTGCCACAGATCAAGATTCCAAAAGCGGCTTTGCCTTCGGCTACTTGTTTGGCTACAGGATGAGCCATATCGGGGTAATCGACCGAATCGGTACTAAAAGCGCCATGATCGCTCAGGGTCCATCCCTGCTCGCGAAGCAACGCGCTAATCTTTTCTTTGTACATAAAACCAGCGTGGTCACATCCTATGGCAATTGGTAAGCTGCGGTCAAATACAGTAGACATAACAAGTAATGGGTTAACTCCACTGCTGTTCTTGCTTGGCCCGGCGTTTATCGATACGTGCAGTAATGATGATGCTGGCTTCGAAAAGCAGATAGAGCGGTATGGTAACAATGGTTAAGCTAAAGGGATCGGTAGAGGGGGTAATAATGGCCGCCGCAATCAAAATAATCACAAAAGCATGTCTGCGATATTGCCGTAAAAAGCGGGCAGAGACAATACCGATGCGTGCCAGTAAACTCATGAGCAGCGGCATTTGAAACAGCAGCCCGATTCCGGCTGTGGTATAGATCAGATTCTCTAAGTAGTCCGAAAAGCTGGGCATAATCTGGATCTGCTCGCTGAGTTTATAATTAAAATAAAAGTTGACCATGAATGGGGTCAAAATAAAATAGCCAAACAATACCCCGGTAAAAAAAAGTAGAGAGACCCAAAAAATAACACCCCTAGTTTCCTTGAGTTCTTGCGGCGAAAGGGCCGGTTTTACGAATCGCCAGAATTCCCAAAAGATATATGGAAAGGCAATGATGAAGCCGCCGATAAAGGATAGGGTAAATGAAGCGACGAACTGCCCGGTCATGGTAGTTTCCAAAAATTTGGCCTCGATTTGTTTAAAACAAAGCGCCTCTCCAATTCCGATCTGTCTCCCCAGGTTGCAAAGCCATTTGGCAGCAATAAAATCAGGTCGTGTAGGCCCAAAGATCAACTCGCTCACTACATAGTCCGATTTAATAAAGATCAGAATGGCGCAAACGATGACTGCAATAACTGACCGAATAATGTGCCAGCGAAGTTCCTCGAGATGATCGATAAAGGTCATCTCGCCGGCAGGGCTAGTATCTCTTCGGTTAAAAAATTGAAATAAAGACATGGTGAATACAGGCAACAAATATACGAGTACCCTTGTATTGCCCCCAGCCGTTATCGAAGTCTTTTTACCCGTACTGTTTCTATTCGGGTATCGGAAACCTGCAGGATCTCGAATTCGTAGTCAGCAATGATTATCCGTTCTTTTTTTTGGGGTATCTTCTCGTGATAATTGATAATGTAGCCCGACAGGGTCTCCGCCTCTTCGTGTCGCAGATCAAGCCCATACTTGTGATCTAGGTAATCCAGTTCTATTCTTCCGGAAAAAATATAGTCGTCTTCACTAATCTTTTTTTCGAGCCGCTCTTCGGTATCGTACTCGTCTTGAATCTCTCCGAAAAGCTCTTCTAGTACATCCTCCATGGTAATGATACCTGCTGTACCCCCAAACTCATCGACTACCCAGGCAATGCTTTTTCTTTCACGCGTAAACTGGGCAATCAGATTGGCCGCACTCATACTTTCCGGTACGGCCGGTATGGGGTAAAGGATGTCACTGATGCTAGTCGGATTAGAAAAGAGATCGAGTTGATGTACATAACCTACAATATGATCGATGCTGTTACGATATACAACCAGTCGGCTGAGCTTGGTATCGATAAATTGTTGTTTGAGTTTTTCTGTAGAGGCTCCTTGCTCAATCCCAATGACCTCTTTGCGGGGCACAAGGCATTGTCTGATACGTACATTGGGCAGTTCGCGTGCGTTCTCTATAAGTTGTGCATTTCGTTCTTCTCTTTCATTATCGACAGCAGTGGCAAAAAGTAAGTGCGGGTCCGATCGGTACAGCGTTTCTTTAGTAGGGTCTATTCGAATATTGAAGATATAGACCAACACCCATTGTGATAGATTCATAAGCCCTGTGGCAATTGGCCCCAGTAGTTTTAAGAAGAGTCCGAAAATAGGAGCCGTTATCAGTAGTATACGATTAGCATGGGCGCTAAACAAAGCTCGCGGAATAAATTCGACAAACCCAAGCACCAACAGGCTGACCCATCCGATCTCGATCCCTATTCTGCCCATGTCTGAACCAATCTGAAAGTGTGTCCAGATAAGCTGTGCAACGCCGCTCACTTGTAACCCCAATGCAACTAGCAACAATGTACACCCTAGCAATGTGGTGGCTAAGAACCGATCCGGTCGTTCATAGTAGCGGTTGACCATTCGGTAGGCATCAGGGTATGTTTTTTTTGCAAGTGCGAGATCTTTTCGGTCGGCACTATGGAAGGCCATTTCGATGCCAGCAAAAAATCCCATTAATACTAGGGTGATCAAAAACCATATGACCGATTCCCCTTGCATTTTTTTAACGTGATAGATAGTCTCGAACCAGTTGCAGCACGCGTGCGCAGGCTTCGCTGAGTTGATCGTTGATGATGATATGGTCGAACTGATCGCGGTAGCTACACTCTTCGTTGGCTTTTGCAAGGCGCATTTGCAACGAGGCATCGGTCTCGGTTCCTCGCGCGGCCAGCCGCTCGCGTAGTATGGCTAACGAAGGAGGTTCAATAAAAATGGAAAGACTTTGCGGATACTGTTCTTTGATGCGTAGCCCTCCTTTAACATCAATATCGAGCAAGGGTGTTTGCCGCAAATTCCAGATTCGTTCCAGTTCACTGCGTAGGGTACCATAATATTTTCCTTCGTATACCATCTCCCATTCGGCAAATTCTCCGGCCGATACGCGTTGTGTAAATTCTTCGGCCGAGATAAAATAGTAGTCGGTCCCATGTTTTTCTTGGGCGCGTGGTGTGCGCGTGGCACAAGACACCGAGAATCCTAACTCATGGGGAAGCGTAGCTAGCAGATGCTTAACGATTGATGTTTTACCGGCACCGGAGGGGGCGGCAATAATGATGAGCTTATGTGGCAGTGACGACATACAGAGATCTTCGTTCGAAGAAGATCAGTAACGTTTTTTCTTAAAGTTACCTCCTGGGCGATTGTCTCTTCGACCATTGCCGGGGCGATACTTGCCTCTGCCTTTTCCGTATCCACCCCTTCCCATATCGCGTCCTTCTTGTTGCGGGCGGTAGGCTTTGATGTAAGGCGTATTGGTAAAGGTCAATTGGCCATCGGTGATGGTGTTCAGTTCACTTTGAATGGCATCGTCGTAAACGAGTTCTTTATGCCAGTTGTTATAGGCCAGCTTCATGTAGTAGGCGATCGCATTGGCGAATCCCAGCTTTTTCTCGGGTTGTTCTTCGTGGAGCGCCTTCTGAATTATGAGTTCGAGATTTTTACCCAGGTGCGAATAACGGGGATAACGTTTGGGGTAAGAAAGTGGCTTTGGTTTTGCCTTAAGCGTCTCTCGGGTAGGGATGGGATAAGGTGATTCTACATCGAGATTAAAATCGGAGATCAAGAAAAGGTGGTCCCACAGCTTATGTCTAAAATCCTCTATGTTTTTAAGTTGTGGATTCAAAAATCCCATCAATTCAATCGCAGCCTGCGCATTGCGCTGACGTCTTTCGGGGTCTTCGATCTGCTGCACATGTTCGATCATTCGTTGTACATGGCGACCGTATTCCCGCATAATAAGATGATTACGGGTGGTATTGTACTCCATTTTCTGGGCTTCCATAGCTTACAAAGGTAAGAAAGACTGCATGAGTGGACAATAGGCGGTTACGCGCCCTACCTTTGCGCTCTATGCGCGTGGCTTTTTTTATTAACGATCCGGCTACCAATGGTGTGGCATCCATAGCGTTGTCGTGGATTCGGCAGTTGGCCACCCAATATCCCGAAGACCGCTATCTGGTACTCAGCGAGTCCCCCTTTTCTGTATTCGTCGAATCACTTTTAACCGAAAACATCAGCATTGTCAACTTGCCACATCGCTATCTTCTCTTTCCTTTCTGGTCCGATGCCTTGCTGTTCAAAAAAATATTTTCGTTTCGACCCGATCTCTTTGTTACGACTCACCCTACTCACCGCGTTTTTGCCCGCTGGAAACAGGCTCGGGTCACGGCAAAAGGCGGCCTTGTTGCTAACGGGGTAGAAACTTTTTTTACCCCATTTGCTTCTCCCGCTTACACTTTGATGGGGGCCGAAGAAAAGCTTGCTGTAAAAGAGGAATGGTCGTTTGGTAGAGAATTCTTTATGCTGGCGGGTCCGCTGCCTTCGGAGTCGCAATTGACAATGTTATTACAAGCGTTCTCGATCTTCAAGCTTCGCCAGCAAAGCGGATTGCGACTTGTACTTCCGTTTTCGCTTGCCGATCACTATCCCTCGCTTGCCAAAAAGATTGACCAATACAAATATCGAAGCGCATTGGTTATAACAGGAGTGATCGCTCCGGAACAAGTGGCGCAACTGGCCGGTTCGGCTTATGCACTTGTGGTGCCGGGGCCTCCTGGATCGGCCTTGTTAGCCACTGTACAGGCTTGGAAGGCAGGCGTTCCGTTGCTCACTTTGCCCGATAGCGAGTTATTGGCCAGAACGAACGAGTCGGTATTGTTTGCTGCTGAACCAACCAAAGAGGCGCTGGCGGCTATCATGATGCAGATCTATAAAGATGAATCCCTACGATTACAGTTGATTCGCCATGGCCAGCAAAACTGGTTGACTGTCGACATGGTTGCAGAAACAACACGGCTTCGTTCCAAGTTGCAGCAGTTGGTATCTGAGCTATAGCCCCAATCTGCTTAAGCAGCCTTGCCTATCTTTGCAGCACTTAATATAATCCATGAATCTATCTACCATTACCATAGACGTTCAAACAGACGAAAAGAAAATTCCTGCTGCCATCCATTGGAGCGCTTCTGATACAGGGGCCGATAAAAAGCAGGCGGCTAAGGCCATGATGATCGCTTTTTGGGATGCTGCCGAAAAGGCCGCCTTACGGATCGATCTGTGGACACAAGACATGATGGTCGATGAGATGGCTGATTTTTTTTACCAGACGCTCATGACAATGGCCGATACGTATGGACGCGCCACACAGTACAACGATCAGGTCGAAGAGATGAAACAATTTGCCCGCGACTTTTATACTCGCTTTCGAGAAAAACAAATGAAAGATAATAAAGCGCAATAAAGATGCAGTCACTCGAACAAAAGATTATGGCCGATCTCAAGGCGGCCATGTTAGCAAAAGACGAAGCGGCGCTTCGTAGCTTGCGTGCAATCAAGGCAGCTATTCTGTTGGCCAAAACGGCCGAAGGGGCTACCGGTGAACTAAGCGAAGAAGCCGAGATTAAATTGCTGCAAAAAATGGTCAAGCAACGAAAAGATTCATTGGAGATCTTTCAGCAGCAGTCTCGCCCCGAGCTGGCTCAAAAAGAAATAGAGGAGATTGCCGTTATCGAAAAATTTCTGCCCAAACAGATGGACGATGCTGCCTTGCGTGCAGCACTTGTTGCCATTGTTACTCGCCTAGGGGCTTCTTCGCCTGCCGATATGGGAAAAGTGATGGGAGCCGCTAATAAAGAACTAGCTGGTAAAGCTGACGGAAAAACGATTGCCGCCTTTGTCAAAGAGTTGTTGGCTACTGCCTAAAAGCGATTTTCAGATACTATGCTAATTGATCTTATTGGTGCGGGTCTATTGCTGCTGGCCGGAATAAAGGGCTATAAGCGGGGTCTGATCGTTGGTGTTTTTTCTTTTGTCGCCGTGCTAGTTGGTTTGGCAGCGGCGGTCAAATTATCAGTAGTGGCTTCGGAGTATATGCGGCAATACACTACCCTTGCCGGTAACTGGATTCCTCTGCTTTCTTTTCTGGTTGTTTTTATAGTGGTTGTTTTGCTTATTCGGCTTGGGGCCAAAGCTATCGAAGAGGCTGTTAAAGTCGTAACGTTAGGTTGGGCCAATAAACTGGGTGGTATATTGCTTTATGCTGCTTTGTATTTGCTTACTTATAGCGTAGTGCTATTCTATCTTTCTTCGATGGGTTTAGTGAGCGAAAAGACCTTGCAAGATTCCGTTATGGCTCGTATGCTATTACGCTTGGGCCCTTGGACGATCGAAAAGGTAGCGATCTTGTTTCCGCTGTTTAAAGATATGTTCGCTGCATTGCAACAATTCTTTGCTGAGGTACGTGCCCAGCTTCCTAAAAGCTAGTAAGACTTTTTTCCTATTCTTATATCTGTGTTAAACAGCTGTCGATTGAATCAAATCGACTATTTTAGCAAAGGAAGCATCCTTCCACCCCGCCTATGAAGTATGAGATTAGAGAAAAAGATAAATTTCGGTATGTAGAGGAAGGTACCGGAGAGCCACTGGTTTTGTTACATGGTCTCTTTGGGGCCCTGAGTAATTTTTCTGGGCTCATCGAATATTTTCGTTTTCATAATCGCGTTATTGTTCCCTTGCTGCCATTGCTCGATATGGACATCCTGCATACCTCGGTAGGAGGGCTTTCAAAATATGTGCATCGTTTTTTGGAATGCCTCGATATAAAGGGAGTGCATTTGTTAGGCAATTCGTTAGGGGGCCACGTGGCACTGGTGTATACGATCAAGCATCCCGAGCGCATTCGCTCGCTCATTTTGACGGGCAGTTCCGGACTCTTTGAAAATGGAATGGGCGACAGCTATCCTCGTCGTGGCGATTACGAGTATATCAAGAATAAGACAGCCCTCACTTTTTACGATCCGGCTATGGCAACCAAGGAGCTGGTCGACGAAGTGTATAGTATTACCAATAACCGATTAAAGGTGATTAAAATCATCGCCTTGGCTAAGAGTGCCATTCGCAACAACCTCGGCGAGGAGCTCAACAAAATACAGGCACCCACTTTACTCATCTGGGGTAATAATGACACCATTACACCGCCTTTTGTAGGACAAGAGTTTAACAAACTGATTCCAAATAGCGAACTTCATTTTATCGACAAATGCGGGCATGCCCCCATGATGGAAGTGCCCGAAGAATTCAATAAGATCTTGCATGCGTTTTTGACAAAACTAAAATCGAATTAGAGGGTTGTTACTTTGCAGCTATGCTGTAGAACCCCTTCTCGACATAACGATTAAAATGCTAGTACGAGATATTTCATCTTCTTCGCTTCCCTGGCTGCAGTCGGGAGACACCGTGGCAGATGCCTTGCAGTTGATGCAAGATCACCACTGCGAGCAGCTTCCTATTGTTGATTCGGGTTTTTATGCTGGGCTGCTCAGTGAGGGGGAGCTGCTCGAACATCCGCATCCCGAAGAGAGTTTACATAGTCTGTTGCCCTTGCTTGCATCGCCTTCTGTGAATGGCGATCACCATTTTTTGCAGGCACTCACGCTAATGACCGAGCAACAGTTATCGGTTGTTCCCGTACTGGGAGAAGATAGGGAAATGATCGCCTTACTGACTTTACCCGCTTTACTGCAACAGCTGGCTCGTTTTCTGGGTTTACAAGAGGGCGGCGCCCTGCTGGTGCTCGAGCGAGAGTCGAATCAATATTCTTTTAGCGAGATCAGCAAGCTGGTAGAGACCAACGATGCCCAGGTGACCCAACTCAATACGTATAACGACCCGCAGACTGGAATTATTCAAATTACCCTTCGAGTCAACAAACCCGAGATTTCTGACATTGTCGCCACTTTTCAGCGCTACGATTATAAGGTTTGTTTTTATGCCGGCGAAGAGCAGTACACCAATCAACTGCGCAGTAATTACGATCACCTGATGCATTATTTAAAGATCTGATCGGCTATTTCGATTCAAATACCCGATCTTTCGCAGGAATGCTGAACTTTGCCCGTATTGTGAAATTCCCCTGCTTTCGTCTCTTCTTGTTAATCTGGTTGTGCGGCCATGTATACTGCGGCAATGCCCAACAGGATGTTCCTGCTGTAGAGCAGGGCTTGCTGCCCATGCTGCGCGATACGTCGCAACGAGACGCTCGTACTTTACAAGGCACAGAAATGGTGATGGTGCCGGCGGGGGCTAAGCTATTAGTAGCCTCCATTACGGTTGTTGGCAATAAAAAGACCAGACCAAATATTATTATACGCGAGGTCCCTTTTAGCCCTGGGCAGTCCTATGGTTTACAAGAATTAGCCGACTTGTTCGAGACTGCACAACAACAACTGATGAATACGACGTTGTTTCACACGGTAAAAGTTTCGGCTGGTCAGTTCGATGGTAATTGTGTTGAGGTGGTAGTACAGGTAGTAGAACGCTGGTATATTTTCCCCTTTCCCTATTTTAAACTCATCGACCGAAACTTCAATCAATGGTTAATCGATCAAAATGCCAGTTTAAAAAGAGTCAATTATGGTACTAAATTATTATACAACAATGTAACAGGTCGTAACGACAGAATTAGAGTATGGTTATTTACCGGATATACACAACAGGCCTCTGTCAGTTATGAGAGACCTTATTTTGATAAGCAACTTCGCTGGGGCTATCGATTGTTTATGAATACTGCCAAGGCCAAAGAAATTAATTACAATACGGTTGATGATAAACAGATGTTCTGGCGAAGTGATAATCAATTTGCCAGACAATTCTCAAACTTTGGGGGTGAGCTTACGTATCGTAAAAAGCTATTTGCTCGCCATCAGTTTGGCCTCACCTATTTTACAGAGCAGGTCTTGGATACCATCGTACAAATGAATCCTGATTATTTCTTTGGGGGCCTCACACGCGTGAGATTCCCGGAATTTTCCTACCGGTTCTCTTACCAAAAGGTCGATTACATTCCCTATCCCTTGACAGGGCAGGCCTATCGAATACGATTCAGTAAAGGTGGATGGAATAAGGATACGCGAGTTTGGCAATTGCACGGCGAGGCCTTTCGCAGTTGGCCGGTAGGGGCCGATTACTTTTTATCGATGCAGGCCTATGCCGGTATAAAGCTGCCTTTTACCCAGCCTTTTTTTAATCGTCGGTTTTTGGGGTACGGCGATATTTTTTTGAGAGGATACGAGTACTATGTCATCGATGGAGTGGCCGGCGGGTATTTACGGACTTCGCTTACTCGCGAGCTGGCAGAAGTGCGTCTGCCGGTACCGGAGATCATTCGTAGAAAAAAAGGATTGACGAATGTCCCTATTCGAATCTTTGCCCGCGTATTTGCCAATGGGGGCTATGTGCATAATCCACAACCGGGTCTCAATCAACTTAACAACAGGCTGTTGTACGCGGGAGGGATCGGCATTGATTTACTATCGCTTTACGATATTACCTTTCGATTTGAGTATAGCTTTAACCAGTTAGGGCAAAACGGGCTATTTTTGCACCGCAATATCAGTTTTTGATAATGAGGGTCGCTATTTACAGCCGTGTTTTTGAGGAGGATCAGCAATTACCCCTACAACTTTTTTTCGAAGCCCTACGTCTTCGTCAGATCGAGCCGGTTATCTATGCCCCCTTCTATTTGCAGATTAAAGAAAAGGTCCAGTTACCCGAACAGGTTTCTACGTTCTCTCATGCAGACGATCTGACCGATGGAATCGAGGTGATCGCCAGCTTGGGAGGGGATGGCACCTTGCTCGATACCATTACGCTAATTAGAAATAAAAAGATCGCCGTAATGGGCATCAATTTCGGGCGGTTGGGTTTCTTAGCCAGTATTGGCAAAGACCAGATCGATCTTGCGGTAAAGGCCGTGGCAGATCGCACCTACATAGAAGATAAGCGTTCACTGATTCACCTCGATTCTACGATTCCGCTTTTTGGAGACGTGCCATATGGGTTAAATGAATTTTCGATCCACAAGCGCGATGTTACCTCCATGATTAAGATACACACGTATTTGAATGGCGAGTTTCTCAATACTTATTGGGCTGATGGCTTGATCGTGGCTACCCCCACCGGGTCTACTGGATATTCGCTTAGTTGTAATGGTCCTATTGTGTTTCCGGATGCCAATTGTTTTGTGATTACGCCAGTGGCTCCGCATAATTTAAATGCAAGGCCCATCGTGGTGCCCGACGATCATGTGATCTCCTTTGCCATCGAAAGTCGAAGCGATCAGGTTATCTGCGCACTCGATGCGCGGCGTGAGATCGTACACAAAGATGTACAGCTGGCTGTTCGCAAAGAAGAAGTAAAGGTGAGTCTGATTCGCCTTAGCGAAAATAATTTTTTACAAACCCTTCACAATAAGCTGACCTGGGGTCTCGATAAGCGCAATTGACCACATACGAATTATCCCTTTTTTTCGTTTGATAGCTAACCAAATAGTATGCTCATTATTTTTCGTGTAGGAATTTTCTTGATGACCGCTTTGCTACTGTGCCAACCGTTACGTGCGCAATACGGAGAGCAGCACGCTGCCGAGATCGGCGTAGGAATAGGGGCTGCCCATTACTTTGGAGACTTGAACGCTACCACTAAACTGAATCGTCCCGGTCAGGCCGCTACGTTATTTTTTAGAAAAAACCTGGGCGAATATATTGCTGCCAGAGCTTCCCTTACCTATGCACAACTAGGTTTTGCTGATAGTCTCAACGTTCAAAACGAAGTCATGCGTAAGCGGAATCTGGGGTTTACCTCGGCCGTATGGGAAGTAGCCCTACAAGGTGATTTTAATTTTTTCAGATTTGTTCCCGGCGATCGGGGGGCCTCGTTTACCCCTTACATTACGCTGGGGGTTGGGGTATTTGGTTACAACCCCTACACCAATTTGCAAGGGGAACGTTATTATTTTAGGGAGCTTCCTGTTGGAACAGAGGGGCAGAACAGTACGTTGTATCCCGAGCGAAAGATGTACGGGCCTACTGCTTTTAGTATCCCATTTGGGGGGGGCATCAAATATGCTTTTTATGGAGGAAGAATGAACATTGCCTTCGAAGTATTACACCGCTTTACCAGCACCGATTATTTGGATGATGTAAGTTCAACATATGTGGATCCTGCGGCTTTTCCCCGAACGTCCGGCAGGGTCTCAGTTTCACAACTACTCAGTGATCGCTCCGGCGAATTGGGAATAGCTCCCATAGGACTACCGGGTCGTGAGCGAGGAAACGGAAGCCGCCAAAAAGACCAGTTTGTAACAGCATTGCTAACGCTAAGCTTCAATTTCTCTACCTACCGGTGTCCTACGGCCGATTAAACGAAAAATACGGGTAGCTTTGCATACCTATCAAACCTTAATCCCTTTATGCAGGCTTTGCTTGAGCAGATAGACAAAGACCGATTGCCTCGCCATATTGCCATCATTATGGATGGTAACGGAAGATGGGCCAAAGAAAAAGGCGAAGACCGATTGTTCGGTCATTTTCATGGGGTAGAGAGTGTGCGCAATATCGTCGAAGGCTGTGCTGAGCTCGGAGTAGAATATCTTACCCTCTATGCTTTTTCTACCGAGAATTGGGATCGTCCAGAGTACGAGGTTATCGGACTGATGGAGTTGCTGGTGGGCACCATCCGAAAAGAAGTAGACAGTCTAGATAAGAACAATATTCGCCTGCATGTAATCGGCGATATGAACATGCTTCCCGATTATGCCCGAAAAGAACTCGAAGAAGCCCTCGAGATGACCAGCAAGAATACCGGATTAAACCTGATTATGGCCCTTAGTTACAGTGGTCGCTGGGAGTTGTTGCATGCAGTAAAGAATATTGCCTACGAGGTAAAAAAAGGACGTCTTTCTATCGACAACATCAACCAAGACACCTTACAGAACTATCTGACTACCAGCAAGTTTCCAGATCCAGAGCTCATGATTAGAACCAGTGGCGAATACCGGATCAGCAACTTCTTGCTCTACCAGCTGGCCTATGCCGAACTTTACTTTACACCGGTGCGCTGGCCCGACTTTAGAAAAGACAATTTGTACGAGGCGCTCATCGACTATCAGCATAGGGAAAGACGCTTTGGAAAGACTAGTGAGCAGCTTTAACAAAGACTTTCGATTTTTACACTTAATTTGCCAACCGTTGTTTTCGGCATAATTTCAATAACAAATTGAAAACTAACTAATTGCGTAATATCTCTCTTTTATTGGTAGGCCTTTTTTCGGGGTTGATGATCACCGCACATCCTTTGCAGGCGCAAGAAGTGCCCGATACTACCCGTCCTACGTCGGTAGATCCTAAGCTGATTGAATGGCAAAATGCCCGTATCGTTAAGGAGTATGTGATCGCCGATGTCAAGATTACCGGTATTCGTTATCTCGACACGGCCATTGTACTATCGATCGCCAACCTGCAACCAGGAGACAAATTCGTTCATCCTGGCGCCGAGATCTTTGGAAAGGCTATCAACAACCTTTGGAGACAAAAACTTTTTTCGGGGGCACAGGTACTGGTCACACGTATCGAAGATGATAAGGTTTGGGTCGAGATCAACGTGCAGGAGCGTCCCCGTTTGGGCAATTATAAATTCTCGGGTATCCGCAAATCAGAAGAAGAAGATATTCTTACCAAGCTCTCTTTATCGAAACAAACCATCATCACCGAAAATACTCGCCGAGAAATTGTTGAGAAGATCACCAAGCATTATGGCGAAAAAGGGTTTCGTAATGTAAAGGTGATGATCGAAGAAAAACCCGATCCCGCTTTTGCTAATTCTAATTTTCTGTTGATTCGGGTAGAGAAGGGATCAAAGGTGTTGATCGGGGATGTCAATTTTTATGGCAACTCCGCACTTGATAATCTCAAACTCAAAAAACAGCTCAAGGGTACCAAAGAAATGACCCGTATTACGCTTAAGCCCGATAATGCACAAAGTCCCTATGGTACACGGCAACCCCTTTCGTTCAACCAATACCTTAAGGATTGGGGCTTTTTATCGGTTTCTAAAACAAAGCGGGTACTCGATCCTTATTTTAGATTCAAGCTGCTGAGCTCTGCCAAGTTCGACGAAAAAAAATACGAAGAAGACAAAGAGAAAGTCCTCAATTTTTATAATGCCAATGGGTATCGAGATGCACAGATTGTAACGGACACCCAATACATGACGGCCAAAGGAAACCTCAACGTCGATATCAAGGTTACCGAGGGTAATCGCTATTATTTTGGGGATATTGTTTGGAAAGGAAATTCAAAGTACTCCGATTCGATCCTCAATGTTTTGTTGGGTATCAATAAAGGAGATATTTATAACGTGGGCCTGCTAAATAAGCGCTTGGGTAAAGAAGGCAGTCAAGAGGGTGGCGACATTAGTGGCTATTACATGGATGACGGTTATCTTTTCTTTAGGGCCGAGCCTATCGAGGTAGCGGTTTACAACGATACCATCGATTACGAGATTCGCATTATGGAAGGTCCGCAGGCGCGCATTAAAAATGTGACCATTGCCGGAAACGAAAAGACCAAGGACTATGTGGTGCGTCGTGAATTACGCACGGTGCCGGGCGAGCTCTTTAGTCGTTCGCAGCTGATCCGCTCTCAACGCGAGCTGGGGAACCTTCAATTCTTTAATCAAGAAAAGATCAATCCCGGTGTTGTTCCTAACCCCGAGGATGGTACCGTAGATATCAATTGGCAACTCGAAGAAAAATCTGCCGACCAGCTCGAGCTTTCTGCCGGTTGGGGAGGAGGTATCGGATTGACCGGTACCATGGGAGTTACCTTCAATAACTTTTCGGTTCGCAACATTTGGAAAAAATCGGCCTGGGATCCATTGCCCACCGGCGACGGACAAAAACTTAGTGTTCGTCTTCAATCCAATGGTCGAGCGTATCGCTCGTATAGTGCTTCGTTTACCGAACCTTGGTTAGGAGGTAAAAAAAGAAATTCACTGACTCTCGGGTTTAATAGCAGCCGTTTCTCAAATGCCTTCGATCCGTTTACCGGCCGAATCGACAAAGCGCGCTCCGATACCAACTACCTGAATACAAGTGGTATCTCTGTTGCTTTTGGAAAGCAATTAAAGTGGCCCGATGACTACTTTAATCTTGTGGTTACTTTTAATCTTACGCAGTATAAGCTGATGAACTACCCCATCTTCAGCAGCGATTTTACCAGCGGAACATCCAGTAACGTAAGTATCAAACTGGCGTTGCAACGCTCGTCGGTGTTCAATCCCATATTTCCTACCAGTGGTTCTAATTTTCTGGCTAGTGTTCAGCTGACTCCTCCCTATTCTTTAATGAGTAACGTAGGGTCTGGCTATAATGCCTACCGTCGCCCGGAGTATCACAAATGGCGCTTTAATGCTGAATGGTATGTTCCCATCGGAAAGCCGCTGGGCGCAGAAAAGAATCGTCAATTTGTAGTTAAGATGGCTGCAAAGTTTGGTTTTATGGGCCGCTACAATACCAATCTGCCGTTCTCTCCGTTCGAACGTTTTCAGGTGGGTGATGCCGGTCTGACCAATAACTTTGGATTACTCGGCTTCGATATCGTTGCACATCGTGGCTATCCCGTGTATCAGACCTCTGATCCTACCGTAAATCCCGATCAGCAAAGTGCTAGCCAGTTCTTTACCATTTTTAATAAGTATCAGTTAGAGGCTCGCTTTCCCCTCGTGACTAATCCTAGCAGTACTATCTACGCCCTTACCTTCTTTGAGGCAGCCAATGGATGGTACAATTATAAAGATTATAACCCCTTCCGCCTGCGACGCAGTGTGGGAGCTGGTATGCGTTTCTTTCTGCCCATGTTTGGTCTTCTCGGGTTTGATTATGGCCTTGGACTCGATCGCGCCGTTCCCGGACAAACTGGTCTTAAGGGGATCTCCCGCTTTACCTTTATGCTGGGCTTTGAACCGGAATAGAAATCTCGTTACATGAAAAATACAGTATTGACCCTTTGTTTCTTGTTGCTGGGCCTTTTTGCCCAGGCACAGAAATATGCCGTTATCGATACGCGTTATATTTTAGATCGGATGCCGGAGTACAAAGCTGCCCAGCAGTCACTAGACCGCATGGCGGCCGTTTGGCAGTTGCAGATCGATAGTATGCAATCGTCGCTCGATAAAATGTACCGTGATTTTGAGGCTGAGCAAGTCATGTTAACTGCAGAATTAAAAAAGAGAAGAGAAGATCAGCTGTTTGCCAAAGAAAAAGAGCTCAGGGACTTGCAGCGCCGCCGCTTTGGCTTCGAAGGAGATCTTTTTAAGAAGCGTCAGGAGCTCGTTAAGCCTGTTCAGGATAAGGTATATAGTGCAGTTCAGAAGATTGCCAGCGCCCGGGGCTATGACTTTGTGCTCGACAAAAGTGAGGGAATTACCATTATCTTTGCCGACCCCAAGCTCGATAAGAGCGAAGATGTGCTTCGCGAGCTAGGTATCAAGTAACCATCAACCAACTGTTTAAAAAAAATACGCAACATGAAAAATGTAGTAGTGATTTTAGCCCTTGTAGGATTACTGGGTGTAGCCAGTACCACTTCGGCACAGACCAAGATCGGCTACATCAGTGTAGAGAATGTGCTCTCATTGATGCCCGAGGTCAGCAAGTTCGATTCTATCCTGTCTCGTTACCAGGCCGATTCGATCAACCCTCAATACGCTTCTTTGATACAGACGTATCAGTACAAGGACAGCATGTACAAAGACACGCTAAAGCCCCCGCCTCCTGCCGTTAAGAAGCAGTTAGAAGAGGAGCTCCCCCAGCTAATCAATACAATTCAGAATTGGCAACAGATCGTTAATCAGGCGATGGAAGCCAAGCAAAATGAATTGCTGGCGCCACTTTATCGTAAGATTTACGACGCCATTCGAGCCGTTGCTAAAGAGAAGGGGTATACGCATGTGCTCAACAAAGAAAGTCTCTTGGTAGCTCCCGATGCCGACGATATGGTAGCGGCCGTTGCAGCGAAACTCAAGTTATCGTTGCCAAAACCCGCCGCTTCGCCCGCCCCTGCCAAATAAGCGTTTCAAAAAAATGTTGATGCCCGGTCTTTATTAGATCGGGCATTTTTGTTTGAGGGGAGTACATTTGTAGTATGCAGCCCTCTTCCAAAGGTCCCATTGGGGTATTTGATTCTGGTTATGGCGGACTGACCGTCTTGCGCGATCTGGTAGCGGCCTTACCCGATTATGATTATTGTTATTTGGGAGATAGCGCCCGGGCTCCCTATGGGAATCGTTCCTTTGCTACCGTTTATCAATACACATTACAATGTGTGCAATGGTTTTTTAAGCAGGGATGCCCCTTGGTCATCTTAGCTTGCAACACAGCTTCTGCCAAAGCCCTTCGCACCATTCAGCAAAACGATCTTCCTAAGATCGCTCCTCATAATCGTGTGCTTGGCGTTATTCGCCCCACCGCCGAGGTGATTGGGCAGTATACAAAAAAAGGAAACGTGGGCGTATTGGCCACGCAGGGTACCGTAAGTTCAGAATCGTATCCGTTAGAGATTGCCAAATTTTTTCCTGAGCTACATGTATTTCAGGAGGCATGCCCCATGTGGGTACCCCTTATCGAAAACAATGAACACCTTAGCGAGGGGGCCGATTACTTTGTAAAAAAGCATGTCCAAGCCATTCTCAAAAAAGAAAAAGGGATCGATGTATTGCTGCTCGCATGTACCCATTACCCATTGCTTCGTTCTGTGATCGAGAAATATCTTCCTAAGGATGTTCGTCTTGTATCGCAAGGAGAGATCGTGGCCTCGAGTCTGGCAGATTATCTGCAACGTCACCCCGAGATCAGCGATCGCTGTACCCGAAACGGAGAGCAAACGTTCTTTACTACCGATTCGGCGCCCGATTTTGATGCCCATGCTGCACAGTTCTTTGGAGCGCCGGTTAGGGCCTATACCGTTAATCTGGCAGGAACGGTTATATAGTTTACTGATTAACAACATCTTAATTTTCTTTCCGTTCTCCCTTCGATCCCTTACCTTTGCGGTCCTTTCACAATACGACGGGTGTGGTGACCTGGCGTAAAATGGAAACCCGACCGTTCTCCCGGTCTATTTTTCTACCTAAGTGAAAAAATGAACACACTATGAAACGGACATTTCAACCTCACCGTAAGCGCCGCAAAACCGTACATGGTTTTCGCAAACGTATGGAAACTGCCAACGGGCGTAAAGTTTTAGCCTCTCGCCGTGCCAAAGGCCGCAAGAAGCTAACGGTCTCTGACGAGCGTAAACTAAAATAACGACCTCCCTCCGAGCAGTCGGAGGTTTTGATAATTTTATGGCTCCGGTAATCCCGGAGCTTTTTTTATGAGCCCTCTTTTGGATGGTTTATTTTTAAGATAACTTCTCTTGCCTTGACGAAACGATACACTTTATCGGCTGCCCAGCGACTCAAAAGCAAAAAGTCGATCGATGCCCTATTTAATCAAGGTCAGCGATTGACTGTAGGGAGTATTCGTATTTTTCATGGACCTGCAGCCACCAAGGGAGTGCGCATGGGGGTTGGGGTATCGGCCAAGCATTTTCCCAGCGCCGTTGATCGCAATCGGATCAAGCGGCAGTTGCGCGATTGTTATCGATTACAACAAGAGATCGTTTCAGGTACATTGGCTTCGCCTGGGGGCATCGACATTTTTGTTGTGTACACCGAAAAAGAACTTCCGGATTATCATCACTTATTTACACTGATGCAAAAAGGGCTCACCAAACTGGCCGTTCATTATCAAAAAGGGTAGTATGCTTACATCTTTTGCCGCATTACTGAGGCGGTTGCTCATCCTTCCTTCATTGGTATTGATTAAACTCTACCAGTGGATCTTATCTCCGTGGCTGGGTCCTTCTTGCCGATACACCCCCACTTGTTCGCACTATGCCGCCACCGCTTTGCAGCGTTATGGTCTAATAAAAGGAACCTGGTTAGCTCTTAAAAGAATTAGCCGCTGTCATCCGTGGGGAAGCAGCGGCTATGATCCTGTTCCTTAGTAAGTAGTTTAGCTGGCCTTTTCGTAACGTGACGCCACTACATTCCAATTGACCACTTGCCAAAAGGCAGCCAGGTAATCGGCGCGACGGTTTTGATACTTTAGGTAATAGGCATGTTCCCACACATCGGCACCGAGTAGTGGCGTGCCTTTGGTCTCTGCAATATCCATCAGCGGATTATCTTGATTAGGGGTAGAGCAGATCTCCAGCTTACCATTAGTAACGATCAGCCAGGCCCATCCGCTTCCAAAGCGGGTCATACCAGCCGTAGCAAATTTTTCTTTAAAGCTATCGAAAGAACCAAAGGTCGCGTTGATGGCATCGCCCAGTTTTCCAGAAGGAGCGCCACCGGCTTGTGAACCGAGGCTTTCCCAAAAGAAGGTATGGTTCCAATGCCCGCCTCCATTGTTACGAACGGCTGCAGAGATGCTGCCTGCTTTAGCGACCAATTCTTCGAGCGAAAGATTCTCATGTTGACTACCGGCAATGGCTTTATTCAGGTTATCGACATAAGCCTGGTGATGTTTGCCATGATGAATCTGCATGGTGAGTGTGTCGATGTGTGGTTCGAGCGCGTCGTGTGCGTACGGAAGGGGGGCGAGTGTAAATGGCATATCAATAATTTTTTTTAGGATGATACAAAGGTACTACGACCAGAGACGTTCAACGTTTTTGTTGAAAGAAATCCTTCATCAGTCGGGCCCCCTCTTCGGCACAGCAACCGCTGGTCAACTGTGTGTGTTTATGAAAAGGCCAGCGGTCACCTGCCACTTTTCGATATCCGTTCTTAATATCGTCGGCCCCATATACAATGCGCCCGATCTGGCTCCAGAACAGCGCACCGGCACACATGGGGCAGGGTTCGAGGGTCACATAGAGTGTAGCTTCGGGTAAGTACTTGCTTCCAAGGGCATTAAAGGCGGCAGTGAGCGCGATCATCTCGGCATGCGCCGTTGGGTCCTGCAGTCGTTCGGTCATATTATGTCCACGGGCAATGATCTTGTCGTTCATCACCACCACTGCCCCCACGGGTACTTCTTGCTCGTCCATAGCTTGTTGGGCCTCTCGCAGCGCTTGCTTCATAAACTGTAGATCATCCATCCCCTGTGGTTTTACTAACTTGTCCAAAATTTCTGCCATGTCTTATTTGCCTGCGCTGACAAAGATGAGGGATTATTTTGCATCCGGCGCCACTCGTTCGGTCGACTTTAGAAAACAGCAGATCCGCTCGTTGCACGATAGTCTGCTGGCACATGAGCAAGCTATCAACGAGGCCCTGTATCAAGATCTGCATAAGAGTCCAGAAGAGGTGTGGGTTTCAGAGACCGGATTAGTAGTTGCTGAGTGTAAACTGGCCATCCAAAAATTAGATAGCTGGGCGCGCCCTCAGCGAGTGCGTACCAATTTGGCTAATCTGCCCTCTGCCAGCCTCATTATGCCAGAACCACTAGGAGTGGTATTGATTGTAGCCCCTTGGAATTATCCACTCGAATTATTGTTAGGGCCTTTAGTTGGTGCTCTTGCCGCAGGTAATTGCGTAGTGTTAAAGCCCAGCGAGTTTACGCCCGCCACGTCTGCTGTAATGAAAAAGATTATAGAGAGCGTATTTGATAGCCGCTATGTTTGGCTTATCGAGGGCGATGGAGCTACCGTGGTGCCATCGCTGATGCAATCCTTTCGTTTCGACCATTTATTTTATACAGGAAGTACGGCCGTAGGAAAGATCGTTTACAAAATGGCAGCCGAGCAACTCACGCCCGTTACACTCGAATTGGGCGGTAAGAGTCCTTGTGTCATCGAGCCAGATGCCAATATCGATATTGCGGCTCGTCGTATTGCGCTAGCCAAATGGAATAATGCCGGTCAAACCTGCATTGCTCCTGATTATATTTTGGTGCATGCCAAAGTACGTGACCGCTTTATTGAGGCGCTGCTCAGGGTAATAGAAAAGTTTTATACCGGTGATCCTACGCAGTGTGATCATTATGGCCGCATCATCAATACCCGGCAATTTGACCGGCTGGTTTCTTATTTGGCCAATGGTAAGGTTATCTGTGGAGGACAGCACGATAGGGCTACCCGCTACATTGCTCCTACAGTGCTAACGGACGTCTCGCTAGATGCATCAATTATGCAAGAGGAGATCTTTGGTCCGCTGTTGCCGGTGCTAACGTATGAGGATTTCGAAGAGGCAAAGGCGATTATTGACCGTAATCCTAATCCGCTCTCTTTCTATGTATATACAGAGAGTAGACAGCAAGAAAAAAAGTGGCTAGAGCAAGTACCGGCCGGTGGGGCTTGCGTTAATAATTCTGTCTTTCATTTTCTAAATCATCGCTTGCCCTTTGGCGGACGAGGTAATAGTGGAATGGGATTTTATCATGGAAAACATTCCTTTGACACCTTCTCGCATTTCAAAAGTGTGTTGCGTACACCTAGCTGGATTGATCCTGCTATCAAATACCCACCGTTTAAGGGGAAATTGGCTATCTTAAAAAAATTAGTTGGATGAGAAAAGACCAACTGCGACGAAGACTGCTGCTAACGGGCCTATTGGTCTTTACCGCTCTTGGATTATTGTGGTTACAACAAACTGCCAGTACTATGACTATTCGTCAACGCCTGCTAAAGCTGGCTTATCCTGTACTTATGTGGGGCACTCGATTGGGCAATAAGAATACGATCGTCCTTAGTCATGCTCCGCAAAAGGCGCCTGTTTCATTTTATGATCTGCCAGTCGTGTCTATTACCGGAGACTCCATCGATTGGACCTTACTGAAGGGTAAAAAAGTTTTAATTGTCAATACCGCCAGCGATTGTGGCTACACAGCACAATACAAAGAATTACAGCAGCTTCAAGACCGGTTTGCCGATCGTTTGATAGTTATTGGTTTTCCTGCAAACGATTTTAAGGAACAAGAGAAAGGAGATGATGCATCCATTGCTACTTTTTGTGAACGCAACTTTGGAGTTCGTTTCCTATTGACGCAAAAAACATCTGTGGTAGCTGGTCCGCTTCAGCATCCGGTATATCGCTGGCTTACAGACAGCACGCAAAACGGATGGAATACGAAGGTCCCTTCTTGGAATTTCTCAAAGTATTTGGTCGATGAGGAGGGCCGACTTAGTCATTATTTTGATCCTTCGGTCTCTCCGCTAAGCGATGCCGTTATTAGTGCGCTACAATAATACACGCTGAATAAAGACCATTTAGTCGATAGGACATTTCTCATGATAATTGATGAGTGAGATGGGCGTTTTTTCGAAAGTAAATCCCTGATAAACGCGGGCCATTTCGTCAAATACGGCATTTAGTTCTTCTTCGGTCTTTAAGGTAACCAGTTTGTTCCTGTATTCTTTGATGTTGGGAAGACCTTTCAGGTAATTGGCGTAATGTCTTCGCATTTCGTTGATGCCAACCACCGGGTTTTTCCATTCGATCGAGTAACGTAAGTGCTTTCGACAAACGGCCAGTCGATCTTCGATTGTAGGAGCGGGCAAATGTTCTCCGGTTTTCATAAAATGCTTGATCTCGTTAAAGATCCACGGATAACCGATGGCCGCTCTTCCGATCATAACGCCATCCACGCCGTAGCGATTCTTGTATTCCAACGCTTTTTCGGGGGAGTCTATATCGCCATTGCCAAAAATCGGAATCGTGATGCGTGGATTGTTCTTGATCTTTCCGATCAATGTCCAGTCGGCCTCGCCTTTGTACATCTGTACGCGCGTTCTACCATGAATGGCCAGTGCTTTGATTCCTACATCTTGCAACCGCTCTGCCACTTCTTCAATATTCTTATTGTTATCGTCCCATCCTAACCGGGTCTTGACGGTTACTGGCAATGAGGTAGAGCGTACAACGGCACTCGTCAATCGCACCATCAGGTCCACATCGCGCAGCACCCCTGCACCCGCGCCTTTGAGTGCTACTTTTTTTACCGGGCAGCCGAAATTGATATCGAGCAAATCGGGTTGTGTTACTTCGACGATTTTGGCGGCTAACCCCAAACTTTCTTCATCGCCTCCAAAGATCTGAATGCCCACGGGTCTTTCATAGTCAAAGATGTCTAGTTTCTTCTTGCTTTTGATAGCATCCCGAATAAGTCCTTCGGACGAAATAAACTCCGTATACATCAAATCGGCACCTTTGTCTTTGCAGACGGCACGAAACGGAGGATCACTTACATCTTCCATCGGTGCCAATAGCAGTGGAAAATCAGAAAGAGTTACAGGGCCGATCTTTACCATCTTGGGGTTTTACCTAAATTTGTTGAATGTGCCGGAAGGTCCGGCTAGGCAAATTTACACTCAAAAATTGGCGTGTGTTTAAAAAAGGATTTTATCAGGACAGGTCTACGGGGCAACAGCTTTTTTTATTGTTAGGACTTTCCCTGATGAGCTTTTTTATTATTGGCTTGTTAGGCACCTTTCTTTTGTCGGCTATTACCGGAATTACCGTTGAGCAATTGGCCACCATCAGCAAAATGAAAACTCCGCATCCCCAACTCGGTTTTTTTATCAGAGGGATGCAGTTAGCTCAGTTTCTGGGATTGTTCTTAGTACCTTCTTGGCTAGCTGCTCGCTTATTTGCTGCCGAGCCAGCACGAGACTATCTTAAACTTTCTAGGCCCGTTCATCCCGGCTTTTGGATGATCGGTATAACGATACTGCTATTCTCACTTCCCTTGGTCCAGTGGTTGGGAGAGTTAAACCGGGCCGTTGAATTTCCACCTGCATTGGCCGACTGGATGAAAGAAAAAGAAAACGATGCCAACGATACGGTCAAGGCATTACTCGGTTTACGCACAGCAAAAGATCTTTTGCTTAATATCGTTTTTATTGCCGGACTTGCTGCTGTGGGCGAGGAGTTATTGTTTAGGGGGGTCTTGCAGCGGATGTTTTTTCGTCAGTTTGGTCAGGCTTGGCCGGCCATCTTACTTTCTGCATTTTTATTTTCGTCTATGCACATGCAGTTCTACGGCTTTTTACCCCGGTTTGTATTAGGCATCCTGCTTGGAGCTGTATATTGGTATAGTGGCAGTTTATGGACGGCTATTTTGGGTCATTTTTTTTATGATGCACTGTTGATTGTATTGGTCTATTTTAATCCGGTCTTATTACAAGATGAGCCGGTGGTGGGACCGCAAACCATGATGGTCTCTGGCTTGGTAAGCGCCTTACTGGTGACCATGCATTTGCATTGGATGCTGCGTCACACCGAGGTTGATCAACATCAGGATAAGGAGGATGACTCATCGGCGCATAATTCATATCTTGAATAATGGCATTTAACCGAAAGGTTTTTTCACAACGCGCTATCACTGCTTTCTTTTTTGTAGCCGTGATGCTCACCGCACTTTGTTGGAGTGACTGGAGTTTTTTGCTATTGGTTATCGTTATCCATGCCGGCTGTTGGGTTGAGTACCAGCAGTTGTATACTACTTTTCGTTATCCGCTTCGATACTTGATGCTCGGCTTGGTATACCTCTCGTTGTCTTGGGCTTTATTTATTGATCTAAAGACCCATGACCCCTTGGCTACCTCGGTTGCTACTTCGTTACCTCTACTTGCGCTGTTTGTTTTGGCTTGTATGTGGATCAATGATACCATGGCTTATTTGGTCGGATCTTTTATAGGGCGTACGCCGCTTAGTTCCGTCTCTCCTAAAAAAACCTGGGAGGGAACAATAGGGGGCGTACTGTTGACTGTGCTAATAGCCGGCTCTCTACTGCCGCGCTTGATATCACATCATCTGTTACCCGATACACCAATGCCCCTGCAGTGGATAGACGGTTTCTTGATGGCCTTTCTGGCTGCGGCATTTGGCACCGCAGGTGACTTATTCGAGTCAAAACTAAAACGAATGGCAGGTGTAAAGGATAGTGGTCGCATTTTACCTGGCCATGGTGGTTGGCTCGACCGCTTCGATTCGCTACTTTGGGCTACTCCTGTTATCTGGCTCTATGTAAGACTCTTTCTCTAAGCAGCGCGGTGAATCGTTATCTTTGGCTCCTAATTTTTATCCATGACCATTCATCGCGAAGGGTTTCCTACCATTGCACTTGTAACACTGTTCTTGACAGCGGGTAATGCGCTCAGTTATTATTTCTTCTATGCGAGCTGTACTGGCTGTTTTGTTGCCTTACTGGCCGTATCACTTTTATTTTGGGGCTTTATTATTTCTTTTTTTCGCATACCCTCGCGCGTTCATACCCTTTCGGAAAATAGTGTGATTGCTCCTGCTGATGGAGAGGTGGTTGTGATCGAAGAAGTGCAGGCCGACGAATATTTTACCGATCGTCGTATTCAGGTCTCTATTTTTATGAGCCCACTCAACGTGCATGTCAATCGTAATCCAGTCAGCGGCACGGTTTGTTATTCACAATATCATCCTGGTAAATATTTAGTAGCGTGGCATCCTAAATCCTCTACCGAAAATGAGCGTCACACGGTCGTATACGAAAAAAATGGCCGAGAGATTCTGGTTAAGCAGATCGCTGGTGCGCTCGCCAGGCGTATTGTCAATTACCTGCAGCCAGGCCAGCAGGTAAGACAAACCGAGGAGATGGGGTTTATTAAATTTGGTTCGCGGGTAGACCTGTTGCTTCCGCTCGATGCCGTCATAAAAGTAAAGATCGGTGATCGTCCGCTCGGTGGGGTCACGGAGATCGCCACGTGGTAATGATTGATATACTAAGCCCCGTACCTACATGCGGTCATAGTGGGGATTATACTTTCGGTTACCTTATTGATTACAAGATTTGCATGATCTCTTGAAGTGAAAAGACAGTATAGGTAGGATAGCTGCCATCCGATAAGGCGATCCGCTCTAGATTGAGGTGATTGACATGGATCTGATCGATTCCTGCATTTTTAGCACCCTCTATATCTACTTCTAGTGTATCACCGATCATGATCGAATGTTCCGGAGTGGTGCCTGCCTGTTGCAGCGCATACGAGAAGATTTCGAGCTTTGGTTTTAAACTGCCCGATCCCTCAGAAGTGATGATAGCAGAAAAGTACGAAGCCAGCCCAGAGTAGTGCAGTTTGCTATGTTGGGTTTTTTCGAATCCATTAGTTATTAGGTGCAGGCGATACCCTTTTTTTAGTAGGTAGTCAAGTAGCTCCCTGGTATGCGGAAATAAAATAGTGCGGGTGGGCAGCAGCTCTAAAAAGCGAATATTCATAGCAGCGGCTATAGGTTCGTTTACTACACCAAAATCCAACAGCGCCAGCCGCATTCGCTTAATGCGGAGTTCTTCTTGCTTAATAAATCCTTTTCGGTAGCGGTCCCAGAGTTTTTCGTTGTGCTCCAGGTACTGGCGGTAAAAACGATCAAAATTATCAATACCCAGCTGCTTCAGATTCAGTTCCTCGTGTAGTTGCAGCAAAGTGGCACGCGCATTTGATTCAAAGTCCCACAAGGTGTGATCTAGATCAAAAAAAAGGTGCTGATAGCGAAGCGAATCCAACAAAGGGTATAAATTGTAAGGTTGGGTTAATAACTTTGCAATGTACAATTTAATTAATGAGTATGGCCTCTTCTGTTGTTCCTGCATCTTCCCAAGCCCTGACCGTGATCGTGACCGGAGCCTCTCGTGGTATTGGTAAAGAGATTGCTTCGTTATTTGCACAAGCTGGTTATCGCTTGCTGCTAACGGCAAGAGATACCACTCGTTTGCAACAAACCATAACGGACTTGACCAAGGCGTATCCTGAGGCGGTCATCCATGGGCAAGCAGCCGATTTGAGTCTATCGCAAGAGGCAATCAGTTTTGGTCGCTGGTGTTTGAGTTATGGAGAGCCCGATATTCTCATCAATAATGCGGGGCAGTTCTTACCGGGATCGCTGGGCGAAGAGCCGGAAGGGCAGCTCGAACAACAGCTAGCCGTTAATTTATATAGTGCCTACCATCTTACTCGTACCCTGCTGCCAGACATGATACAACGAGGCTCCGGGCACATCTTTACCATTTGTTCTATTGCCTCTCTAAAGCCCTATGCACAAGGCGGGTCGTACAGCATTAGTAAGTATGCGTTGCACGGTTTTACGCAAAACCTGCGCGAAGAACTAAAACCAACGGGGGTAAAAGTAACAGGAGTATACCCGGGGGCTGTGCTCACCGACAGTTGGGGTGATTTTGATAACAGTAGCGGTCGTATTATGGAGCCTGCCGATATTGCCAAGATGATCTTTCAGGCAGCACACCTTTCGCCGCAGGCCTGTGTAGAGGAGATTGTGATTCGTCCACGGCTGGGCGATCTGTAATTTATTCGGCGTACTTATAACCCACGCCCCGAACCGAATAAAAGTAGCGGGGATTCCGTGTATCTTCCTCGAAGTATTTACGAAAGTTGAGAATAAAATTATCGATAGTGCGGGTAGTTGGATAGACCTGATATCCCCATACGGCTTGTAATATTTTTTCGCGGGGTACCACCTCGTTTTTATTTTCAATTAATAGTTTCAAGAGCATCGTCTCTTTTTTGCTCAACCGAATAACGGTGCCGTTATAACCGATGGCCTCTTGTGCCTTAAAGTCGATCTTGTTAGAACCAAACTGGTATTGATCGCCAAGGCTTGTTTTATCTTGTAGTTTTAGATTCTTGTTGATCAGCTTCGAAACGCGTAGTAACAACTCTTCGAGGTTAAATGGTTTACTCAGGTAATCATCGGCTCCTTTTTTGAGCCCCATAACACGATCGGCGCTGCTATTGCGGGCACTCAGCATAAGGATAGGGGTCTCGTTATTGCGAATCCGGATCGTTTCGGCCACTTGTATCCCGTCCATGACAGGGAGCATCACATCTAGGATGATTAGGTCGAAGTATGCATTATCAAATGCCTTAAGTGCTGCCGCTCCATCAAAGGCAGAACTTACCTCGTACCCTTCCAACTCCAGGTTTAGTTTAAGAGCCTCGTGCAGGTTCTCTTCATCTTCTACCAGCAAAATAGAGGCGCGGTTCGCTTCGCTCATGCAGCAAAGATAATATTGAAAATAGTGCCTTGCGGCGTATTGTCTTTAATCTCAATACGACCCCGGTGGTCTTTAGCAATCCGTTGGCAGAGGTAGAGTCCTAATCCGGTTCCCTTGGTGGTGCGTGTCTGCTCGTTACCAATTCGGTAAAAGCGATCAAATACCTTTGATTTCTCGCTGTCGTCAATGCCAGGTCCTTGGTCGGCTACTGATAGTAAAATGCCCTTTTCTACTTGTCGAAGCGTGGTGCGAATAACAGATTGCCCCGGAGCATATTTGATGGCATTTTCGAGCAGATTATTGACTAAGATCTGTAACAATAAGGCATCACCCTTAATGTCGATCTCTTTTTCGATAGCGGTCTCGAGGGTTCTGTCGGGAAATCGCTTTTGAAAGGCTCCCACACAATCTTGCAATAGGGTCGATAGATCAAGATCTTCTTTGCTGGTCACAAACGCTTTATTCTCGAGTTGTGCCGAGACCAGAATATTATTGGTCAGAAAGTTGAGGCGCGCAGTCTCATCGAGGGTCGTGCGGATCAACTTTTGTTGTTTGTCCGGATCGAGCTGGTATTTCTGTAAGGTCTCCAGATTGAGTTTAGCTACGGCAATCGGGGTTTTGAGTTCGTGGGTAACGGCCATCATAAAATGTTGCTGCTGAAGCTGCATTTTAAACTGCCTTCGTACAGCACGAAAAATAAATACAGCCCCCACCAAGATTACCAGCAAAAAAGTGATGCCTTCGCTAATATACTTGGTCTGGTTGCGTCGATAGAGGTCATCGATAGTTTGCTGCTCGCTTCTGTAGGTCTGGGGGGGCAACGTGGTCGCACGTAGCTCGAGCAGTTCTCGTTTTTCTTGAGCAAGCTGGCGATTTTGCTGTTGTAGCGAAATAAGCCACCATAGCAGGGCGGCCAGTACATACAATAAGAGCGCCCAGTAAATTAGGGTCGTGCGTCTCAGCTTTTTTTTAAGGCGTTCGGGCATGTAGAAGCGTATTAGGGTTTCTTTTCGACCCGGATCCCAATATTCATGACCTCCTCTAGCGGATCTTCTCGCATGAGCTGCTCTATGCTAAAACGGTAGTTGCCTACCTGGCGAAACGAAACTCCTTTCTCCAATAATTCTTTTTGCAAGGAGATGCGGTGTTCGTAAATGTCGTCCATACCGGTTCCCAGCCAACCACTCTCGTTGGTGCCGAGTAGCAGATCGGTGTCGAACGAGTGTGTTTTAGCTTGTGGGTCCGTTACTGAAATACGAAGCCAGATATTGTTATAATGATAACGATCGCGGTGCCGAAAGACCAGTGCCACATCGTA
>CANGYW010000009.1 GCA_947458335.1 Chitinophagaceae bacterium
ATTTACATCATTATTAAAAATTTTCTAATGAGACCAACTGCACTAAAACTAACTGCTGGTATCCTGCTTTTCTGTGGTTTAACCGCTACCGTAAATGCGCAGACCAACCCTATCAATGTTGTTACGACCGCTGTTCCTTTTCTCCGTATTGCTCCTGATGCCCGTTCGGGTGCCATGGGTGAAATGGGGGTAGCTACTTCTCCTGATGCATATGCAGGTATCTGGAACGTAGCCAAAGTGGCTTTCAACCAAAAGAACGCCGGCATCGCCGCCACGTACACTCCTTGGATGAAAGACCTGGTAAATGATGTTTACCTGGCTTCTGCCACTGGTTTCTTTAAAGTAGATGACAACCAAGCGCTGAGCGCAACAGTTCGTTATTTTAGTCTTGGTAACATTCAGTTCACTGATTTTACAGGAGCTGCTCTGGGTACTGAACATCGTCCTCGTGAGTTCGGTGTAGACCTGGGTTATTCTCGCAAGCTCAACAGCAAGAGCGGTGTGGGTATCACATTAAAATTTATCAATTCTGATCTGACTGGCGGTCTTACTAACGGAAGCACCACTTACAAAGCGGGTTCTTCTGTAGCTGCCGATCTGGCCTACTACCACGATGGTAAGAAAAATGGTAACGGTTGGGCTTGGGGAGCTGTACTCTCTAACCTCGGTGCCAAGATCTCTTATACTAACAATGCCGATGCTAAAGACTTTATTCCCGCCAACCTTGGTCTGGGTGCTACGTACACTAAAAAGTACAGCAGCAACAACACTCTTACGTTCGGTGCAGAACTCAACAAGTTGTTAGTGCCCACGCCTCCCGGCGAAGGTGCTACCGCTGCTGATCTTGCCGAGTACAGAAGCAAGAGTGTTGTAGGTAGCTGGTTTAGCTCATTGGGTGATGCACCCGGTGGATTTGCCGAAGAAGTTAGAGAAGTTACCCTCGGTGCTGGTGCTGAGTGGTGGTATAACAACCAGTTCGCACTGCGTGCCGGTTACTTCTACGAGAACAAAACAAAAGGAGATCGTCGTTACTTCACCACTGGTCTCGGTGTTCGTTATGATGTCTTCAATTTCAACTTTGCTTACCTGATCCCTTCTGGAAGTGGTGTTAACCGTAACCCTCTTTCTAACACGCTTCGCTTTACCGTAGCGTTCGATCTGGGTGCTAAAAAATAATATAGCGTTCGAACTTATTAGAAAGGCCCCGCTAATACCGGGGCCTTTTTGTTTATTTGCAAAAAACCAAGCCTATGTCTTTTCGGATTGGATCAGGAGTAGATTTTCACCAATTGGTCGAAGGCCGTGCGCTATGGATCGGAGGTATTTGTATTCCCCATCACAAAGGGGCACTGGGTCATAGTGATGCCGATGTCTTACTACATGCTATCTGCGACGCTTTACTGGGTGCGCTCGCATTGGGCGACATTGGGATTCATTTTCCTAACACCGATCCTGCTTACAAGAACATCGATAGTAAACTGCTGCTTGCTAAATGCTACGAACTGATTACTCAAAAGGGTTACCGCGTGGTGAACATAGATAGCACGCTTTGTCTGGAAGCTCCCAAGATCAAACCCTACGTGGATGCCATGCAAGAGGTGATAGCCGGCATCTTGCAGCTTAGCATAGCAGATGTTTCGGTAAAAGCCACTACTACCGAGAAAATGGGATTTGCCGGTCGCGAAGAAGGACTAATGGCGTATGCAACTGCGTTGCTTCAGAAAATGTAAAGGGCCTCTACTTATCTTTGTAATGTGTCTGTCGTACCTGTAAAGATCATCAACCGCTCTGACAACGCTTTGCCTGCGTATGCCACAGACGGAGCATCGGGCATGGATGTTCGGGCCCATTTAAACGAGCCTGTCACCCTGGCTCCGCTGGAGCGAAAATTAATTCCTACCGGACTTTTTGTAGAGATTCCTACCGGTTATGAGATTCAGGTAAGACCACGTAGCGGATTGGCCCTAAAGCAAGGCATTACCTGCCTTAACAGCCCGGGAACGATCGATGCCGATTATCGCGGCGAGATAGGGGTCATTCTTATCAATCTTTCTAGTCAGGAACAACTTATACAACCCGGAGACCGTATTGCTCAATTGGTATTGCAACAGGTGGCCCGTGCCGAATGGAGCACCGATACTTCACTTTCCGAAACAGCCCGCAGCCAAGGCGGATTTGGTCATACCGGTATACAATAATCTTTATGTCTATTCGCCTACTCATCTTATTTGTAATAATTGGGTTTCTTTGTTCTTGCAGAGCCACCAAGACTATACAGACAGCGATCGTAAAAAAAGATACGATATCGGCCGAAGATCTTTCTCGCGAGAGGGCCCGCCTCGATTCCATTGCTTTTATTCAGGATAATTACAGACAACTGGCGGCCCGTCGCATCAACTATACCACCTTTAACGCCAAGATGGATGTAGATTACGAAGAAGGTGACGGAAAGAAGCTGAGCGTAAATGCCCAACTGCGCATCTACAAAGACAGCGTAATCTGGGCTTCTTTGACCGCACTGTTGGGTATTGAGGGGTTACGGGCTTACATTACCCGCGATTCGGTTAAACTGCTCGACAAACAAAACAAGGTCTATATTGCCCGTAGCGTGGCGTATTTGCGAGAGATTACGGCCCTTCCACTCGATTTATTCTCTCTGCAAGAGCTTCTTGTAGGCAACCCAGTCTTTTTTGATTCTACGTTTACATCGTATAGCCGTGGTCTGGGTACTATTTCGCTGCATGGGGTCAATACCTTTTTTAAATTGCTCTATACTATTGGCGAGACTGACAAATTGTTACAGAGTGCCAAATTTGATGATCTCGACGAGGTTCGTAATCGAACTAGCTTCTTACTGTATGGAGAGTACGAGAACAAAGCCGGGTTTCCCTTTTCGCTCAAGCGAAACATCGCAGTATCCGAAAAAAAGAAGCTCAATGTAGAGATCCGATACAAACAATATTCCTTTAATGAAACGTTAAGTTTTCCATTTAGTGTGCCTAAAAATTATCGTCGCGATTGAGCAATAAAATTTATTTTGCAGGCATTCGTTATAAACGTTTCATGTACCGATCACTGCCTTTTCTGTTAATTCTATTCGTAGGGCTTGCCTTTGTGGCGGGGGCACAACCTCCTGCCGATAAATCGGCCATGGAAAAAGAGCGCCAAGAGATACAAAAGGAGTTAAAGGAAATTCAGCAACTCTACGAATCTGTCAAGGGGCAGAAAAAGCAAACCCTTAGTCAGCTCAATGTATTGAACCGCAAGATCTCGTTGCAAGAACGTTATATTGGTAGCATTAACCGCGAGATTAGATCGATCGATGATGATATTTACCTGAGCGAACTCGAGATCTATCGGCTCAATAAGCAACTAGACACGCTGCGGGTGCAATATGCTCGTTCTATCGCCTATGCTTACAAGAATAGAAGTAATTACGATTATGTAAATTTTATTTTCTCGGCTAGCAGCTTTAACGATGCTGTTAAGCGGATATCTTATTTAAAAAGTTATCGTGATTACCGCGAGAAACAAGTAGCGAATATTTATCGTACCCAAGAGTTGATTGGCCAGCGCAGAAAGCAACAACTGGTGCGTAAGGAACAAAAGAACGAAGCACTCGAAAAGCAAACCAAGCAAGTCGAGGAGCTGGCTATACAGAAGAAAGAAAAGAATGCGGTGGTCAATCAGCTAAAGAGCCGCGAAAGAGAACTGGAACGTCAGATTGCCACTAAGAAGAAACGCGACCGAGACTTGCAAAATGCAGTGTTGGCTGTTGTACGTAGAGAAATTGAATTGGCTAAAAAAGAGGCCGCAGAAAGAAAGAAGGCGGCTGCGGCTACTAACGCCTCCGCTGGCAGCACTGCTGCAGCAAGTGGTGCTAAAGCAGCTGCTGCTCCTGTGGCTTCGTCAACTAGCAGTAAGCCACTTGCCTCCACAGGAGGTGCGGTAGAGTCGACTTCTAAGCGCAATGAGCCTGTAAAGCGCCCGGATAGCTACCTAGATCTAAATGCCAGTGACGTGGCGCTCAATAGCAGCTTTGAGGCCAATCGGTATAAAATTCCCTGGCCGGTCGATAATGGCATCGTCGTACTTAAGTTCGGAGATAATAAGATTGAGAATACCTTACTCACCATCGATAATCCCGGTATCACTATTGCCACCCCATCTGCCGGCTCGAATGTAAAGGCCGTTTTTAATGGAGAGGTGCGGGGTGTCTATAATCTGGGCGACGGGATGGCCGTTACCATTCGTCATGGAAAGTATTTTTCTACCTATAGTAATCTCTCTACAGTAAGTGTAGAGAAAGGAAGTATTGTTAAGACGGGACAGGTAATTGGTAAGACAGGTCGCGACGATGAGGGCAATGGCGGACAAATTGATTTTATCTTGACCATGGAAGCCCGCAAGATCGATCCTCAGGCCTGGTTGCGCAAGTAAGCGTAGGTGTTACTTATTTTTAGAAAGAAATCGTTCGTAGAGTTTTTCATACGTGGGTATCACGGTATGGATATCGAACTGTAAGGCTTGCTGGTGCGCCTTTTTTCTAAAGGTGTTTAATAGCTTTTCGTCTTTTAGTAGTCGCAACGCATAGTTACTCATGGTGGCTACATCGCCCACCGGGCTTAAGAAACCTGTTTTTTCGTGAATGTTGATCTCGGCTAATCCGCCGGCATCGGTAGATATAACGGGTACCCCGGCCGCCATGGCCTCTAGCGCGGCTAGTCCAAAACTTTCGTATTCCGAGGTAAGTAAAAAGATATCGGCAATGGCTAAAATATCTTCCATTTGCTCTTGCTTACCCACGAACAAGATGTCGTTACACACTCCCAACTCGCGACTCAGGTCTTCGGCCGTGCTTCTCTCCGGTCCGTCACCTACAAACAATAACTTAGCCGGAAGTTCTTTTTTTATATTGGCAAATATGCGGACTACATCGGTAACTCTTTTGATCTTTCTAAAGTTTGATGCATGTAACAAAAGCTTCTCTCCATTGGGTGCAATGGCTTTTCGGAAGGCATCGATAGGTTTGCGGCTAAATCGGTTTACATCTACAAAATTGCGGATCACTTCGATCTCTTTGGTAATAGCAAAATACTTGTAGGTTTCTTCGCGCAAGTTTTGTGATACGGCGGTGATGGCATCGCTTTCGTTGATCGAGAAGGTAACGACGGGCGCATAGGTTTTATCGCGACCCACTAGCGTGATATCGGTACCGTGCAACGTGGTGATAACGGGGATGTGAATACCTTCTTTAGCCAAAATCTGTTTGGCCATATACGCGGCCGAGGCATGGGGAATGGCGTAGTGAACGTGCAAGAGGTCTAGTTGTCTATTCTTGATTACATCGACCATGGTGCTGGCCAGTGCGGTTTCGTAGGGCGGAAAATCAAATAGAGGATATGTGGGTACTTGTACCTCGTGATAGATGATGTGCGGATCAAACCGGTCTAGTCGTACGGGTTGCTGATAGGTGATAAAATGTACCTCATGACCTTTTTGGGCTAGGGCCTTGCCCAGCTCGGTGGCCAGCACTCCCGAACCTCCAAAAGTGGGATAACAAACGATTCCAATTTTCATATACAAAACAGTGTACAAAGGTAGCTGTTTCGGCTCTGGGGGCGGCTAAATTTATTATCTTCAAATGGCGATAAGCACCTTGCTGTTAAGCTAAGAACCCTCAAATTATGATAACACCTATCCTTTTCCGGTTGCACCGGGTTTGCTCGATCTTACTTGCTATGCTCCTTTGCTCCGTTTGTATGAGCAGGGTAGCGGCGCAAACCAGTGATTCTGTTTTTATCAGACGATTAGCCGACGAGATCTTGTTGAGATCTACAGCCTACGAAAACCTGCGCGTGCTTACCAAGCAGATCGGGCCACGGTTGGCTGGCTCAACAGGCATGGTCAAGGCCGAGCTATGGGGAGTAGCCGCCATGCAACGGGCCGGTGCCGATTGTACCTGGAAGCAACAGTGCTTGGTACCGCATTGGGTAAGGGGCGGACAAGACCAGGCTCGTGCCGTTATCAATGGAAAAAGTAACACACTCGATGTGGTGGCATTGGGTAATTCAATAGGAACAGGCCCGACCGAATTGATGGCTCCTGTTATGGAAGTGCGTTCGTTCGAAGAACTGCAACAACGACAACAAGAGGTCAAGGGCAAGATTGTTTTTTATAATTATCCGTTCAATTCCACCATGGTGCGAACGTTTCAGGCCTATGGGGATGCCAATAAGTTTCGCGGGCAAGGGCCTTCCCAAGCCGCCCGTTACGGCGCCTTGGGAGTAGTGGTCAGAAGTATGAGCCATAGCACCGATAATCACCCACATACCGGATCTACTCGCTACGATAGTTTGTACAATAAGATTCCGGCGGTAGCCATTGGCTTACAAGATGCCGATCGATTGTCGGGTTGGATCGCACAAAGTTTCGCCCAAGCTACTCCCCAAGGTTCAACGCAAGCTTCCCCACAAAGTGACGTACAAGTAGGTCTTCGTACCCTTGGTCATTTTTTACCGGATACCATTGGACACAATGTGATTGGAGAGCTAAGAGGAACGGTTTTTCCCAATGAGATCATTACGGTAGGTGGACATCTCGATAGTTGGGATAATTGCGAAGGTGCACACGACGATGGGGCTGGCTGTGTACAGACTATCGAGATCTTGCGGGCCTTTAAGGCAATGGGCTATGCGCCGCAACGCACCATTCGGTTTGTGCTTTTTGCCAATGAAGAAAATGGATTGCGCGGCGGAACGAAATATGCCGAAGAGGCTAAGCGTAACGGAGAGAAGCATGTGTTTGCCCTTGAGTCAGATGCGGGTGGATTTACGCCACGCGCCTTGGGCTTTACGGTTTCGGATATGCAGTTTCAAAAGATCATGCAATGGCAACCCCTGATTGCACCCTATGGTTGCTCGGAGTTTGCGCGCGGAGGCGGTGGTGCCGATATTGGTCCGCTTAATCGGTTATTCAATACTCCGGTGGCAGGACTGCAACCCGATTCGCAACGTTATTTCGATTACCATCATGCTCGCAGTGATGTATTCGAGGCCGTCAATAAGCGGGAGCTAGAGTTAGGCGCCGTTAATATGGCCGCTCTTATTTACCTGATTGATCGGTATGGATTATGAGTCTAGCAGTGATTGCAACGATGCATCGATCTTACTAAAAGGAAAGCGATCTACGATACTTCTTAGATTAGCAGCTATCTTTTCGTTACAAAGTCGTCCTATGCTTCCCTCATGGGTATGCGTTAGCGGTTCTTTCCATTGGTAGCGGCCTTCTTCGATTGATAGCCCTATTTGTTTATAGGCATCCCGAAAGGGGACACCTTCTTGCACCAGCTTATTGACCGCCTCGACACTGAACAACAGCTGGTAGCGTTCGTCATGTACAATCCCTTTTGTTACCTGAAGGGCATCGATCATTATGGTAAGCATCTGCATACATTTCCGAATCGTAGTAAAGGCCGGAAAAAGAGATTCCTTTAGAAGTTGCAACTCTCGGTGATAGCCCGATGGAAGATTAGCGGTGAGCAGTGCGATCTCGTTGGGCAACGATTTGATGCGGTTGCAATGTCCGCGCACCAGCTCAAATACATCTGGATTTTTTTTGTGGGGCATAATGCTACTGCCGGTGGTGAGCTCGTCCGGAAACGAGATAAATCCAAATTGCTCACTCATATAGAGGCAAGCATCCATACTAAATCGACTCAGCGTTTCGGCAATACCGGCTAGTGCTTGGGCCACTAGTCTTTCCGTTTTACCGCGACTCATTTGGGCATATACTACATTGTAGTGCAGATCATCAAATCCCAATAATTGGGTGGTGTAGCTTCTATCAATAGGAAACGAAGAGCCATAGCCTGCGGCAGAGCCCAACGGATTTTTATTAACTACCCGAAAAGCAGCTTCGAGCCCTAGTAGATCGTCGCAGAGACTTTCGGCATAGGCGCCCAGCCAAAGCCCGAACGAGGAGGGCATAGCTAGTTGCAGGTGGGTATATCCGGGTAGCAGATCGTCTTTGTGTTTTTCGCTTTGGCGTTGCAGACATGTAAAAAGAATCACCAGTTCATCTACTGTTTTTCTGATTTCGTCTCTAAAAAATAGTTTTAGGTCTACCAGTACTTGATCGTTTCGACTGCGTGCGGTATGGATCTTTTTTCCGGTATCGCCAAGTTGTTGCGTTAGCATCCACTCAATTTGAGAGTGAATATCCTCGCAATCGGGGTGCAGGACAAAACCAGGCTCCTTTGTAGTAAGGTAAAGCTGCTGCAGGGCTTTAATAAGTGTGCCGGTCTCTTCGGTGCTGAGTAGTTTTACATGCCCTAGCATTTTTACATGGGCTAATGAACCCATCACATCGTAAGGGGCCAGTTGCAAATCGAACTGTTGGTCGTTACCAACGGTAAACGAGGTTACAGCATCGGTGGCGATCGTATTTTTTTGCCAGAGCTTCATGTTACACAGCATTTGAAGTAAACAGAACATTCATTAGGTCTATATAAAGGTCGATTCCTTTTTCAATCTCTTCCGTATACACGAATTCATCGGCACTATGGCTACGAGCCGAGTCGCCGGGTCCTAGTTTTAAGGCAGCAAAAGGAATCAGTGCTTTGTCGGAGGTGGTAGGAGATCCATAGTGTGGTAACCCAAGTGATTGTCCTGCTTGTACTAAGGGATGATCTAAAGGAATCATGGTGGGACGAAGTCTTGTGCTACGCGGTTGCAGTTGGCTATTCGTATGTTGGCGAATTTCGGCTAGTACTTCTTCAAAACTATAACACTCGTTGATGCGGGTATCTACCACAAAGTGGCATTCCGAAGGAACTTGGTTATGTGCCTTGTTAGTAGTTTCAATAACAGTAACACTCATTTTGTTGGGGCCCAATAATGGGGATACCTTATTAAATCGATAATTCCTAAACCACTCTATATCTTTTAGAGCATGGTATATAGCATTATCTCCTTCTTCGCGCGCGGCATGACCGGCTTTTCCCGTAGCATATACATCAAGTACCAGTAGTCCTCGCTCGGCAACGGCCATTTGCAATAAGGTAGGTTCTCCTACTATGGCTGCTGTTTTTGGGTTGAGTTGTGTGGGTAAAAAGCAGCCCTGGGTTCGATCAATAAATTCTGGGTCGCTTAGCAGCGATTCAATACCTCCGGTTCCGCTGATTTCTTCTTCGGCGGTAGCAGCGAGTATCAAATTCCATCCCCATTGATCTGCATTTTTGTATAGCTGGCAAAATGCAGCGATCAAACTTACCAACGAAGCACCGGCATCGTTACTGCCCAGCCCATACAAGCGGCCATCTTCTATTGCAGGAAAAAAAGGGTCTCGGGTATATTGGACATTTGGCCTGACCGTATCGTGATGGGAGTTTAATAGTAGTGTGGGGGCCTTTGCACAAATATTATGACTAGTTGCGTAAACATTATTGCCTTGCCGATATGCTTTGATGCCCTCTTGTTTAAAGAAGGCAAGCAGGCAATCGGCAGTGCCTTGCTCTTCTTTACTAAAAGAAGGAATGGCAATGAGCGACTGTAGCAGATTTATGCTCTTTTGATATACTTGTTGTCGATCGCTATGCATGGGTTAGGGTGGTGCCGGCCTGGCCTTTTACTAAAGATAGTAATGCCTCTGCTTTTCCAATTCGGACGGTGGTCACCCCAGCCTCGAGCGCGGCAAAGGCGTTATCGAGTTTGGGTAGCATACCGCTGTGGATGATCTGTTTCTCTTTGAGTGTTTGGTAAGTGGTTCTATCGATAGAACTAATTACACTTTCGGGATTATTAGTATCAGAGAGCACTCCGTTTTTTTCGAAGGTATATATCAGCTCAACGCTATAGTGGCTGCTTAAGGCGACGGCCAGGGTTTGGGCAATGGTATCGGCATTGGTATTGAGCAGTTGCCCCAGCTTATTATGGGTAATCGGAGCTATTACGGGTGTAATGGCTTGTTTAAAGAGGCTGTTGAGTAAAGTCGTATTAATACTGGTGGGGTCACCTACAAAGCCATAGTCTATCGGAGAAGCAGGTCTTTTTTGTGCGGTGATCAAATTTCCATCTACGCCGCACACTCCTAATGCATTACACCCTTTGGCCTGAAGCGATGCCACGATAGTTTTATTTACATAACCGGCATAGACCATCGTTACCACTTTAAGAGTTTCTGCGTCGGTAATTCTGCGCCCTTCGCGGAGTTGCTGGTCAATGCCTAATTGCGAAGCCAGTTCGGTGGCAAGCTTGCCGCCTCCGTGTACCAGAAGCGTATATATCGGATGCGTTGAATGCTGTTGCTGTCTAAGGGTGGCAAAAAGCGATAAGAATGCCTCGAGTGCGTCGGGCTGATCCATCAGTCCTCCTCCTAATTTGACGATATAGAGTAAAGGTTTATTCGCCATCAATTACAGCATTATGCATTACTATCTAATATTGATTTAAGTACTGCTTGTGCAGCCCATACCCGGTTACCTCCTTGTTGTTGCACCAAACTTTGGGGGCTATCTAACACTTCATCGCTTAGTTCTAAATTTCTTCTTACAGGCAGGCAGTGCATCACTTTTGCGTTTCGCGTAGCCTTCAGTTTTTGGGTAGTGAGCATCCACGAAGCGGCCTCTTCTTTTATTTTTCCATAGTCGTGATAGCTGCTCCAATTCTTAACATATACAAAATCGGCTCCTTCGAGTGCTTTTTGCTGATCGGTCTCGATGGTGGCGCCTGCTGTAAAAGCCTCGCTAAGTTCCCATCCCGGGGGATGAGTGATGACCAGATCGGCTTGGTGCCAGGCATTGATCCATTGAGCAAAGCTATTAGCCACACATTGTGGCAGGGCCTTACTATGTGGGGCCCACGATAGAACGATACGAGGTGTACGGTTTTGGTAGAGATTAGGATGAGCTTGCAAGTTCTCGGTAATAGTAATTACATCAGCCAGCGACTGTAAAGGGTGCAGGGTGGCGCTCTCTAAGCTAATAACAGGTACCCCGGCGTAGCGAATAAATTGTAAAATGATTTGTTCTGCATAGTCTGCCTCTCGGTCTTTTAATTCAGGAAAGCTGCGAACCGCTAGAATATCTACATATTGCCCGAGAATAGGTGCCGCATCTTTTATGTGTTCTACTGTTTGCCCGTTCATTACGGCTCCTTCGGTGAACTCAAGCTTCCAGCCATCGGCTGCGGCGTTTAGCACGATAACATCTAACCCCAGTTGTTGCGCAGCCACTTGGGTGCTCAGACGAGTGCGAAGGCTGGGGTTAAGAAACAGGCAACCGATTCTTTTACCAACACCAGCACTGCGGTCTCTAAGCGGTTCGGCCTTATACTGTAAGGCCAACTGAACCAGTTGATCTATGTTGCCTGCGTCATTAACCGATATAAATTGCTTCATGGTAGTTAAACTAAATTGGCTGGGTAGTCGAGTAGCTTGCGATTTCTTCTTTGAGCGCATCGATTAGTTGTGTTGCTTCGCTTTTTGCTAATGCCAGCGATGGCAGCAGTCTAATTACGCGGGGTTTAGCCTCGCCGGTAAAAATGCGGTGTTTGGTCAATAGTTGTTGGCGTAGGGGGCCTAACGTTTCGGGTACATCAAATCCGATCATCAGTCCGCGCCCGCGCACTTGTTGCAGCGGAGCTAACTTCTCCAGCTCCTGCATAAGCCATTGACCCAATGTGGCAGCGTGCCCGATCAATTGTTCCGATGCTATAACCTCGAGTACGGCTAGTGCTGCTGCACAAGCCAGATGATTGCCACCGAACGTGGTTCCTAACTGAAAATGCTTGGGTTTTATTTTTGGATGAATAATAATGCCTGCCACAGGAAATCCATTGCCCATCCCTTTTGCCATCGAATAGATGTCGGCATCTACACCGGCAAAGTCGTGGCTAAAAAACTTTCCGCTGCGTCCATAACCGCATTGTACGCTATCGGCAATGTAGAGGGCGCCATGCTTGTCGCAACAGGCGCGAATGGTTTGTAAAAATTCATTTTCGGCTATGTGAATACCACCCACCCCTTGTATTCCCTCTACAATAACGGCGGCAATGTCGTTCCCATGGTCTTTAAAGTGATCGCGTAGGGCTTGACTGTCATTAAAAGGCAAAAAGGTAACATGACCTGTTTCATTGACAGGAGCCCGATAATTGCTGTTATCGGTGGCTGCTACGGCCAGTGAGGTTCTTCCATGAAAGGCTTTGCTAAAGGCTACAATCTTTTTTCTGCCAGTTGCAAAGCTGGCTAATTTGAGCGCATTTTCGTTGGCCTCTGCACCGCTATTGCACAAGAATAGTTGATAGTCTTGTTTGCCCGATACATTGCCAAGTAAGAGTGCAAGTTCTTCTTGTAAAGGGATGCGTATGGAGTTGGAATAAAAAGAGATTTTTTCTAGTTGCGCTTCTATGCGTTGCACCCAATGCGGATGCCCATGGCCGATGCTAATTACGGCATGACCTCCATATAGATCTAGGTATTCTGTTTCTTGATCATCCCATACGCGAGACCCACGGGCTCGGGTGATGGTAATATTGTGCAGTGGGTAGACGTCAAATAGATTCATCTTAAAAGAAATTGGCTTTTAATTGTAGTCCGGTTGTTTCGGGTAGACCAAAGGCCAGATTCATATTTTGTACGGCTTGTCCAGAAGCTCCTTTAAGCAGGTTGTCGATAACGCAGTGTACTACCAGGTGATTATCTTGCTGCTCCAATTGTAATAAGGCTTTGTTGGTGCCCACTACTTGTTTGAGTGAAATAGGATCTTTACTGATGGTTACAAATGGGGCTGCTGCATAGCAGGACTCAAAAAGTGAAGTAGCCTCTTGCAGGCTGTGCGTGGTGCGCAAGGTGGCGCTAATAAAAATGCCTCTGGTAAAATTGCCTCGCCATGGCACAAAATGAACCGACACAGCTCTGCCGGCTACTGATTGCAGTTGTTCGCCGATCTCGGCAAGATGTTGATGGGTTAGTGTCTTATACGCCTGAATATTATTAGCCCTCCAGCTGTAGTGGCTGGTTTCACTAAGTGATTGCCCCGCTCCGGTTGAACCAGTTATGCCGGTTACATAGGCTTCTTGTAAGTTGCCGGTTTTTGCCATTGGCCATAAGGCTAGTTGAATAGCAGTGGCAAAACAACCAGGATTGGCAATACTTTTTGCGGTAGCCAGTTTGTTACGATGTATTTCGCTAAGGCCATATACAAATTGACGATTACCCAGTAAAGCCGCACTGCCTAGTCGAAAATCGTTTGTAAGATCAATGATACAAATGCTTGGGTCGAACGAGTGCTCCGCTAAGAACTGTTTTGATTCGCCATGACTCAGACAAAGAAAGAGTACGTCGACCGGGCTGTCAAAGTGCTCACTAAACAATAGAGTAGTAGTGCCTAACAGGTCTTGATGAACAGTATGTACGGGTTTGCCTGCCTGGCTGCGGCTGTATATAAATTCGATACTGGCATTAGGGTGTCCTAGCAGCACGCGTAGTAACTCTCCGCCTGTGTAGCCGGCACCACCAATTATTCCTGCTTTAATCTTTTTCATGAGCTGCAGATTGAACCTGGTGATAAATGCTTATCTGATTACCGAAGATGCGTGTAAAGCCTCGTACATCTTGTCCGGTAAAGCCACTGTTCATCTCTCCGTATTTTCCAAATTGGCTGTTCATTAGGTCGTATGGACTCTCAATGCCAGTTATCTGAAAGCGATAGGGAAATAAGTTTACAAAAACCTTACCACTTACCTGCTGCTGGCTACTTTGTAAAAAAGCTTCAATGTTTCGCATTATAGGATCGAGAATTTGTCCTTCGTGCAACCAGTTGCCATAGAACAAAGCCAGTTGATCTTTCCATTGTAATTGCCATTTGGTAAGCACATGTTTTTCGAGAGCGTGATGCGCTTTAATAATAACTAGGGGAGCGGCAGCCTCAAAACCCACTCTTCCTTTAATACCAATTATTGTGTCGCCTACATGAATGTCTCTTCCTATGGCGTAAGGCCCCGCTATGGATTGTAAGGCTTGGATGGCCTCTGTAGGATGGGCGTATCGACGGTCATTGATCTGCATTAACTCTCCTTGTTCGAATGTTAGCTCTACCGATTCGCTGCCACTGCGGCTTAGTGGGGTAGGCCAGGCCTCTTCGGGTAGCATGCCATTAGAAGAAAGTGTTTCTTTTCCTCCTACACTGGTTCCCCAAATTCCTTTATTGATGGAGTAGAGGGCTTTTTCGGTGTTAATTTCTATCCCTTGCTTTTTTAGATAGGCGATTTCTTGCTCGCGGCTCAACTTTGCGTCTCGAATGGGTGTGATGATCTCCATCCCTGGTATCATAATCTGAAAGATCATATCAAAGCGTACCTGGTCGTTACCGGCACCGGTGCTACCATGGGCCACGGCATCAGCATTGATATTTTTTGCATGTGCTGCAATTTGTAGGGCCTGACTAAGTCGCTCTGCCGATACCGAAAGTGGATAGGTATTGTTCTTGAGTACGTTGCCGTAGATCAAATAGCGAATGATACGATCGTAATACTCTTTTACTGCATGTACCGTGGTGTGCGTGCTAACACCCAACGAGTATGCATGCGACTCGATCCGTTGTAACTCCTCGTCGGTAAACCCTCCGGTGTTTACAATAATACTGTGCACCTCACAGCCTTGTTCTGCCACCAGATAGCGCACGCAATAGGTGGTGTCGAGTCCACCGCTAAAACCTAGTACCACTTTTTTTGCCATGGTAAATGAGTTATGGGGTTACTTACTGTTTAAACAGGTGATGTAAAAAGCCAATGGCTTTGCTGCCAGTTTTTCGCTCTTTCTTTAAAAAAGGTTGTAGCAATTTCCATTGTTTGAAACGGAGCAATCGTTCGAGCACTGTTTTTTTCTCTTCGAAAAAACGCTGGGTCTCTTCGGGGGCATAGTGGTTGCCTGGATCATAGAGCATAGCCGTGCACATACAATTTTTGCGGTCTTTGCTCATCAAGATCTCGTAGTTGACGCAACTTTTACAACCGGCCCAAAAGGCCTCGTCTTGCGTTAGTTCTCCGTAGGTGACAGGCTCGTATCCGAGCTCACTATTGATCTTCATAACGGCCAGCCCGGTGGTAAGACCAAAGAGCTTGGCATGTGGATACCTTTCTCTGGAGAGCTGAAAGATCTTTTGTTTGATAGCTTTTGCCACCCCGCTCTTTCGGTAGGCGGGTGCTACAATAAGACCACTATTGGCCACATATTCTCCGTGACTCCAGGTTTCGATATAGCAAAATCCTACCCACTCGCCCTGCGGGGTGAGGGCAATTACAGCCTTTCCCTCTGCGATCTTTTGGGCAATGTATTCGGGTGTTCGTTTCGCAATACCGGTGCCACGCGCTGCTGCTGAGGCAGCCATTTCGTCGGTGATGGTAGTCGCATATACGGAGTCGGCCGCAGTGGCCACTCTAATGAGCAGCGATGTATTCAATTCAAATGGTCCGTTAGAAGTGGGGGATCACCAGTCCAAAAAAAATTGCGGGGGGATTTTTTCACTGACAGGGACCAGGGTGAGGGGTTCGTCCTGTCAGCAAAGACGGGTCGGCGATTTGAGAATGGTCGTCAGGTTTATTTTTGTCATAGCAGCAGTAGCGATAACGAAAAACAAAACTACAGTTTTAATTTATTTATGCGCCAATTTTTTTAAGGAACATACAGGGCAAACAAAACAGGTCGCTTATGCAGCTCTGGAATATCTTTTCTCCACTGTTCTACCGTGCGGGTTTTAATCCATTCGGCACTTCCTGTAAGGTCGGCAGCAATACAAAGCTGGGTGGCTGGTTGTAAATGTTTGAGTATTGAAACTAACAACTGGTTGTTTCTATAAGGGGTTTCTATAAAGAGTTGCGTGCATTTTTCTTTGGCGGCGTTCTGCTCTAGTTGCTGTAAGGTCTTTATACGTTCGCGCTCATCAATGGGCAGATACCCCACAAATTGAAAACGCTGTCCATTGAATCCACTGGCCATTAGCGCCAGTAGAATAGAGCTGGGTCCTACCAGTGGTTTAACGGTGGCGCCATGCCGGTGTGCAAGCGCGATCAGCTCCTGTCCCGGATCGGCTACACCCGGACATCCCGCTTCGCTCACAATGCCGATAACATCGCCAGACTGGAGTGCTTTTAAAAAAGCAGCTGCTGTAGTAGGCTCGCCGATCGTATGCCAGGTATACTCATCAATGACCATCTCTTTCCAGCACTTCTTAAAATAACGTCGGGTGGTTCTTTCGTTCTCTACAAAAAATACGTTGCATTCTTTAACAGCGTCCATTACGTAGGCGGGCAACACCTGCGTAGCCTCGGGGTGTAGCGGGGCGGGTATCAGATATACGGTGGTCATGGTTTTTTTACCTGGCGAACACTCAGGGTAGCAGCTATGATGGCATAGGCGGGGGCTAGCCAAACCATCGCGTGCATGGCAAAGAAAATAATTCCGTTGCCAACGGCCAATCCTCTATGTTGCGACGAAAATAAAAGACTTTCTTTAAGCGTAAATCGATTACGGGCAAAGGAATAATCCAGCATCGATACACCATAGTAATACGATTCGAGAGCCAGCGCAATTAACGGAGTGATCCAGCCTGCCAAGGGTACCAGCGAGAGCAAGATCAATCCCATAAAGTAAAAGATCTGTTTACCGGCATTGCGAACAGCTAGTCGGATGCCTCGCTTGGCATCTTCTTTTACATCGGACCAGCTAAAGGGATGCTCCTTGCCATCTAGCAGTGCTTCTGTTTTTTCACTCAAATAAGTAAAGGCAGGAGAGCCTATTACCAGCAGCATATATTTGAATAGCGAGAAATAAAAGATCATCAGCACCAGCCGCAGCATCATTCCGTTCATTACAAATAAAAAACTGAGCCACTCGTTGCGTTCTTGCTGTAGCCAGTTTTCGATACCTAGTTGTTCGCTCATCCAAGTAACGGCCTCGCTCGACGATCCGGCAAAAAAGTAAAGGGAAGTAACCACCAATACACTGTAAACGATGCCTGGCCATAAAATTTCGCGCAGCAGCCGGTGCGTCCGAATAAACTGGTGCGCTTCTTGCCAGGACCGAAATGCAATGACGATCTCTTTCACAGGGTTAAAAAATTTATTTAGGTCAGCCGCTGGTTGCGGATCAAAACTTGGGACAGTTAAGTCTCTTTAGACTGGGGTCGGAAGGCTGCTTGATATAGATCAGCGAAATTTCCATGCCTCCGCGCGTGTTGGTAGCTGGTCTGAGCAGCGAGGTATTGGCATCGTAGCTGGCACCGAGGCGGAGCCCTTTGAACTCAAGGCCTACATATGGAATAAAGGCATCCTTGAGTCGATACCAACTACCCAGATACACATTAACGGGATCGTCTTCGTTGCGATTTACGTTATAAGAGAATGCGCCACCCACGATGGTATTGGTGGCTTTGGCCTGCATACTGTGATTGGCCGCTATATGAAAATAGTGATAGCCACCAATAGGAATGCGTCCACCGGCCTGCAAGGTGGTGCGGGTATTGAGAATGTACTGCCCGCCCTGAAAACTTTCTTTGGGTCGGTTGAGGTGATACATGGAGGCTCCCAGATAAAAATTATTATAGCCATTGGTGCTGCCGCTGTATAATAGTCCGGCACTCAGATCGAAATAGCCCATACTGAGTTGTTGGCTATTGAAGATCTCACTGGTTACACCGGTAAAGCCCAGTGGCGTAAGTTGGTCGGCAAAGATCAGTTTACTTACATCCAATCTTTTATTGATAAAAGCGCCTTGAAAGCCGACGCCCACCTGGTGTAATCCATCCTCGTCCATTCCTTTGTGGTAAGAGAAAGAAACACCTGCATAGTTGGTAGTGAGTACTCCGTTTCCGGCTACATCACTCATAGCTAAAACACCCACCCCCATGTTGTCGGTAAGGGGTATTCGGTTAGGTAGTAATCCAAAATCGACTGATATCGTTTGGGTAACAAATGCGTTTTCGATGGTTGGCCATTGGTTGCGATAATTACCGGCCACTCGAATAGCTCCGTCAAACTTACCGGTCAGGGCAGGGTTTAGGGTAAGGGGAGAGGCAAAGAACTGCGAAAAATTAGGGTCTTGCGCTTGGGCAGAAATGCCAAACGCAACTACTACGGTCAGGGTCAATATGATCGATCTCATCGACATTCAATAACGCAATAAGGGCTTCGGGATTGCATGGCCATCCCATTTTACTAATTTTACTTTACAGCCGAAGGGGAAAGTTACGGAATTTCAGCGAGTTATTAGCTCTGAAGCTTGGGACCAAAGGCCAGGTCGCCGGCATCGCCCAGGCCGGGTACTATGTAGCTTTTTGCAGTTAGCTCATCGTCAATGTCTCCGCACCAAATTTTAACATACGGAGCCTGTCGGAGAAGGTTCTCAATACCGGCCGTGCAAGCAATGGCCACCACCACATGAATCTCACTGGGCTCTCCTTCTTCTTTTAGCTCTTGAATGGTCTTGACCAGAGACGCACCGGTTGCTAGCATGGGATCCGCAATAATAAGCACGCGTCCTGTTAGCTCGGGACTTGAGGCGTATTGCAGGCTGATCTCGAAGCTGCCGTCGGGGTGATGTTTGCGATAGGCGCTAATAAAAGCGTTATCGGACTGATCGAAATAATTGAGTAGTCCCTGGTGCAGTGGCAGACCGGCCCTAAGGATGGTGGCTAGTACAGGATATTGCTGCAGTACTTTTTGAGTAGCAGTACCCAATGGGGTCGGTACTTCTTTTTCAACAAAGGGCAGGGTCTTGCTAATCTCGTAGGCAGCTACTTCGCCAATGCGTTCGAGGTTTCTTCTAAAACGCATACGATCAGTTTGCACCGCGGTATTGCGCAACTCACTGACCCAATTGCTGACCAGCGAATGAGACTGACTAAGATTAAAGACCATACAACAGTTTTAGGTAGAAAAGCTACTTTTACAAATCTACAAAATTCACTGCATGGAATATCGCGCTATTGGACTGATGAGTGGCAGCTCCCTGGATGGTCTCGATATGGTATATGTTACCTTTTTGGAGCAGGGTGGGCAATGGAGCTTTACGCTCGGGGAAACCGAGTGTGTACCCTACTCAACAGAGTGGATCGAAAGATTGCGGAGTGCGACCGAACTCTCCGCCAGAGAATACTGCCTGCTTCATACAGACTACGGTCGTTGGTTGGCGGAGCAAGTCAATGCTTTTATTGATCGTCATCAGTTGCATTACAAGGTGGCCGTGGTGGGCTCGCATGGGCATACCACGTTTCACTTGCCCACTCGGCATATGACTGGGCAATTGGGAGATGGCGCTTCGTTGGCGGCACTTACCGGACTTTCGGTAGTAACCGATTTGCGGGCCATGGATGTGGCCCTCGGAGGCCAGGGTGCGCCGATTGTTCCTATTGGAGAAAAGTACCTGTTTAAGGATACAGACTTTTTTTTGAATATCGGTGGTATTGCCAATATCTCCTATGTCGGTGAGCCCTATGTGGCCTTCGATATTTGTGCGGCTAACAGGGTGCTCAATATGATCGCTGCGCTCAACGGGCTAGAGTTCGATAAAGGAGGAGCACTGGCGGCTGCGGGAACGGTCGATCAAGTCTTACTAAAAAAACTCGAGCAGCTACCTTATTACCAATTGCCTTATCCTAAGTCGCTGGCCAATGATTTTGGAACTGATGTAGTATTTCCGCTGGTGCAGGCCTCGGGGCATTCTGTATCGGATATGATGGCTACTTACGCCAAACACATTGTTTTGCAAATAAGCACAGCTATACAAACACTGCTGGCCAAGCGCGGTAGTACTAAAGAATCAACGACGCGCTTACTGGCTACCGGTGGCGGGGCTTGCAATGATTTTCTTATCGCACAGCTTCGCGAGTCATTAGCCCCGTTGGGCGTAACTGTCGAAGTACCTTCGCTCGATATTGTACAGTACAAAGAGGCGCTCATTATGGCATTTATGGCCGTGTTGCGCTGGAGACAGGAATATACGGTGCTTTCTTCTGTTACCGGGGCTTCTCGCGATTCGATCGGCGGTGCGCTGTGGACCGGACAGGAGGCGTAGTCGGTAAAGTTCGGAACTTAGAGTGCCAAGTAGAGTTTAGGGCGAGTATCAACTTATTCGTCGGGTGCGTTGCTGCAATAGCAAGATCGCCTCTTCTTCGCTGCTGAACATGTTATCGATATTAACCAGCCGCGAAGCTAACTTATCGTAGCGTTTGGTCATTAGCCACAAAAAAATATGCAAATAGTGAATCCCTTCGAAGGTCAGAATCTTTCGGCTGGCCATCTCGCTTTTTCTCTTGAGAAACTCACCCGGAATATCGGTGTAGTGTAGGGCAGGTCTTTCGTGATGAATAAAATGATAGCCATCGTTCCAGCAGGTCTTATTGTAGGGGGTGTTGATACAGTTGATCGTATTATCTTCTAAATTGTCGGGGTTAACAAAAGCATGCTGGGCCCAGTTACCGAGCATCATTACTATGCGGGCAAATACAAAGGGGATAATAAAGACAAGTAAAGTGACCGACCAATTGTACCAGGTCATCAATGCGCAGAAAATATAAAAGGAGATTTCGCCCGCTGTGAGCCGTACGTAGAATTTTTTTCTGTTGCGGCTAAAGAAATACAAAAACGTATCCCGAAATCCTAGTACTAAAAAGCGCAACACATACTGCAAAAATCCTCGTAAGCTATCTCGCTGGTAGCGCAGCGTGCTGCTGGCATCCTCGTCCATGTTATTTTCTACGTGATGCATGCCCATATGGTGGGCAAAATAAGTTTCGGGCGTATGACCAAAGAAAGGACACACGACCCAAATGACCCAATGTTGCAAGAAGCTTACTTCTTTCTTAAATAATTTGCGATGACAGATACAATGGAGCATCAGTCCAAAGCGGCCCTTAAAGTACAATTGAGCAATATAGAAGTACAAGGCATAGGCGATCCACCATAGTGGTCCTTGCAATAGCGGTGTGTACAGCAAGATGGCAAGTGGAATAACCAACACATGAATAGCCGTAAGCAAGTGAATAAATGGAAGATCCCTGCTATCGTTGATATAGCGGAGCCAAAACTTTTCGTAACGGTTATACCGTAACGGTGTCTGGTATGTAGGGTCGAGCAATTGAGCGGGCAGGGGTCGCATATGTTAGCACTTCAAAAATAAAGGCTTTCGGTAAATGGAGCCGCTTTGTTTAAGGGAACGCCTTAAAAAGAAAACGACTACTTAATCTTTTTTCTTTTCGATAGTGCGTACAGGGGTGGTGGCCCCGCCGTCTAGATGCAGTGCTACGGGTTGATTCGACTTCCAATTTCCGCGGGTAAAATCGGGAATATCCACGGTCCTGGACTTTTTTTCTGCCGAGCGAATGCTCAGCGGCACAATAGAGCTCCAGGCGGCGGCATCATATACATCCTGATCGAGTGGAAGGCCGTTGCGTAAGCAATCGATCAGCCTCCAGTCCATAATAAAGTCCATGCCTCCGTGTCCGCCTACCTCTTTGGCGATGTCTCCGATATGTTTGACTAGCGGAAGGGTATATTTCTCTTCGAGCTTTTTTTGTTCCTCTGGTTTTAGCCAGCTGTGACCAAATGCGATGCGGGCCGGGCCGGGCCATTTTTGCGCCATGCCTTTAGTGCCGCTTAGCAAATGGATACGCGAGTAGGGGCGGGGGGTAGATACATCATGTTGTAATAAGATCGTCTTACCCTTAACCGTTCTAATGATAGTATTGCTCATGTTACCCCGATAAGAGCTATCTGCATAGGGTGCAAAGAAAGGATCGGCGGCGGCTTTTTGTTTGGCCAATGGCGAGAGGCTAAAGTCTGCGGTACTCATGCTTACCAGGTGCTCCATTACATCTCCGCGGTTAATGTTCATGCACTGCGCCACAGGCCCCAAACCATGGGTTGGATAGAGATTACCTTGCTTACCTATATTAAGTTTTAGCCGCCACATATCGGCATAGGCCTTCTTGTTAAAGAGCCAATCTTGAGAGAGGTCGTGTATGTAAGCACCTTCGCTGTGTACGATCTCTCCGAATAATCCTTGCCGTACCAGATTAAGGGTAAGGAGTTCAAAGAAATCGTAACAACAGTTCTCGAGCATCATGCAATGTCGTTTCGTTTTTTCCGAGGTATCGACCAGTTGCCAGCATTCATCGAGTGTTAGGGCAGCAGGTACTTCGGTGGCAACGTGCTTTCCCTGTGTCATGGCATAGACGGCAATGGGCGTGTGCAGGGTCCAGGGCGTGCAAGTGTAGATTAGATCAATCTCGGGATCTTCGCACATTTTTCTCCAACCATCTTCTCCGCTGTACTCTTTGGCAACCGGACGTTGCAGGGTCGCCAGCGTTTTTTGTGCACGCGTAATACGATCGGGATATTTGTCGCCAAGAGCGACGATAGTGGTGCCCTCTATATATGATAATCTCTCTACGGCATCCGAGCCGCGCATACCCACCCCAATTATGCCAATGCGAACATGGTCGATCTTGGGGGCTGCATAGCCGCACATATTAAAGGCCGGTGCAGATTTCTGAAATTGTTCGGCTCTCTCTAGTTGCTCGTCACTGGCTGCTAGTAAAGGAAGGGCGCCGGCCATGGCCGAGCTACTCAGTGCGAGTTGCTTTAAAAAATTTCTTCTGGGGGTAGGCATAGAAAAAAATTAGTCGTTTAACAGGTCGGGTCTGCGCAAGCGCGTGCGCTCGAGTGCTTGCTCGTGTCGCCACTCATCAATAAGACGATGATTACCGCTCATCAACACATCTGGTACTTTCCACCCTCTGAACTCTTCGGGTCGGGTATACACGGGTGGAGAGAGTAATTGATCTTGGAACGAATCGGTGAGCGCAGAGGTCTCGTCGTTGAGCACACCGGGAATAAGCCGACCGATGGCATCGACCAAAACGGCGGCAGGCAACTCTCCACCACTCAGTACATAGTCGCCAATAGAGATTTCTCTGGTAATAAAATGATCGCGAATGCGCTGGTCGATTCCTTTGTAGTGTCCGCAGATCAACAACAATCTTTTTTTAAGCGAAAGTTGATTGGCCATGGGCTGATCAAAGGTTTCTCCGTCGGGAGTTAAAAAAATAATCTCATCGTATGCGCCCTTCTCCGACAGTGATTCGATGGCATGGGCCAGCGGCTCGCACATCATCACCATACCGGCGCCACCGCCATATTGATAGTCGTCGACTTGTCCGTATTCGTTTACAGCCCATTGCCGAAGTGGATGCACGGCCACAGATAGCAACCCTTTTTCTTGCGCTCTTTTCAGGATGCTGTGTGCAAAAGGACTTTCGAGCAGCCCCGGCAATACCGTAAGGATATCGATGTGCATGTAGCAAATATAAACCGCCAACGTTGCCTGCGGTATTTTTGCAAAAAAAAGACCTTCCGCAATCGGAAGGTCCAGCCCGCTTGGGCAAAATGGACTGTGCGGTTGCTCATACCACAGGTATGGAATGCACGTTCTTAGGTTTTTTGATGGCCGTCTTGGGAATTTTAATGCGTAACTCACCGCTTTTGTACTCGGCATCGATCTTTTCGGCATTGCAATCTTCGGGCAAACTAAAGGAGCGAGACCAACTGCTATAGTTGTACTCTCTGCGGTTATAGCGCCCTTCGCGCTCTTCTTTTTCTTCTTTTTCTTTTTCGGCTGAGATGGTTAGCATGTCTTCGTCGGTCTCTACCTGAAAGTCTTTTCGATCCATTCCGGGAGCAGCTACCGCTACAATGTACTCTTTGTCGTTTTCGCTTACATTAACTGCGGGAACATTCGATACGCGGGTCATTCCTAAATACTCATCGAGCGGTGTGCTGAGCATTCGATCGAGCCATCCGTTTCCGAATAAGGAGGGAAGCGAACGGCTGGCTTTTTCTACTAATTGTTTTTCCATGGTATATGTTTTTTTGAAGGTGGCAATACTGCTTCTTCAAATCTATACCAGTGGTTACCGCTCGTTCAATGATAGGCTGCAATCACTACTTGATAACTATCAGCGTAATAATGCTAATGCGATCTTACCAGTGCGATCCTGCTTGTGCAAGGGGTTCCTTTCTTACGCCAGATCGGCAAAGTAGCGGTGAAAGTGCGGAATGGTCTCTATTCCTTTAAAATAGTTCTCGAGATTATATTTTTCGTTGGGGCTATGCAGGTTGTCACTGTCTAACCCAAATCCCATAAATACGATCTTGATACCCAACTCTTTTTCTAGTATAGAGCAGATAGGAATACTTCCACCACCACGCACCGGAATCGGGGCCTTGCCAAACGTAGCCTCTATGGCTTTGGCAGCCGCCTGGTATCCCTTACTGTCGATCGGTGTAACATAAGGCTCGCCTCCATGGTGAAGCGAGGCGTTGACCTGTACGGAGGCTGGCGCTATACTAGTAAAGTAATCCAAGAGTTTTTGTGTGATCTTTTCAGAAGATTGGTTGGGCACCAAACGGGCCGAGATCTTGGCGTAGGCCTTAGAAGGAAGTACTGTTTTGGCTCCCTCTCCAATGTAGCCGCCCCATATGCCATTGACCTCGAGGGTCGGACGAATGCCGGTACGTTCATACGTGCTATATCCTTTTTCTCCCCATAGGCTCTTAACTCCCAGATCTTCGCTGTATTCCTTTTCGTTGTAAGGTGCTTTATTGATAAGCGTTCTCTCTTCGGTGCTGGCCTCTGCCACATCATCATAAAAGCCAGGGATGGTAATATGATTGTTCTCGTCGTGGCAGCGGGCAATCATCTGGGCTAATATGGTGATGGGGTTGGCCACAGCGCCACCGTAAATGCCACTGTGCAGATCGCGATTTGGTCCGGTTACCTCCACTTCGATATAGCTAAGTCCTCTTACACCGGTATCGAGCGAGGGGGTATCCATGCTAAGCATGGCGGAGTCGCTAATTAGAATAACATCTGCCTTTAGCAACTCTTTGTGGCGGGCAACGAAAGGCCCGAGATTGGGCGAACCTACTTCTTCTTCTCCTTCGATCAAAAATTTAATGTTGGTGCAAAGCGTATTGGTGTTGCAAAGGATCTCTAGGGCCTTTACGTGCATATAAAATTGTCCTTTGTCATCGGCCGAGCCGCGAGCATAAACTTTTCCGTCTTTGATAACGGGATCGAAGGGACCGCTATGCCAGAGCTCGAGTGGATCGGCAGGTTGCACATCGTAATGTCCATATACCAACACGGTAGGTGCCGAGCGATCGATGATTTTTTCTCCATATACGACGGGGTATCCATCGGTGGGCATTACCTCTGCCTTGTCACAACCGGCGGCTAGTAAACTTTTTTGTACGGCTTCGGCACAGCGGATCATATCTTCTTTGTGTTCCGACTTGGCGCTAATAGAGGGAATCCGAAGTAGATCGATCATTTCATTTAAAAAGCGTTCTTGGTGTTGTTCTTGGTATTGTTTCCAAAGGGCAGACATAGGTAGTAATTAAAAAAGTGGAAAATGATTAGTACAGCAAAGATACAACGAAGCGTACGCCCCTGTATCGGACCTTACTCTTCTTTATCGCGGGTCGGAGGCTGCACGATGGCTGCCTTAGTTAACGCATCCTTTCCAAACCGTTCATTGATCTCGTCCATGGTTTGGTAGAGCTGTAGTTTTTCGGCCGTTTTTTCGAAAAGACTCATCTGTAGGTTGATCGGTACCAAATGGCTGCAGCGAACCCCCAACAGTCTCACGGGTCTGCCAGGCTGGTATAACTGCTGAAATAATAGTTTGGCTTTAGCTGTAATTACATCGTCCAGTGCCGTATAATCGATGGTCTCTTGTCGCGAGACAACTTCGAAGTTGCTGTATTTGATCTTGACGGTAATACAACCTGCCAGCTTCTCTTCGCTGCGTACATCTGCTGCGGTCTCTACACAAAGCGAAACAATTTGTTGAAGTAAAAAATGCAGATCGCTGTAATCTTGGTCAAAAGTTTGCTCGTGACTGACGGACTTTTGTTCCCATTCGGTGTAAATGACTGCGCTGCCGATGCCTTGTGATTTCTCCCATAACGACTCGCCCCATTTACCTACATAAGAAGTAAGTACCGGCAGGGGTGTGCGGGCAATATCTTCTATAGTATAGAGCCCTTTGCTCTTGAGCAGTTGTGCGGTTTGCTCTCCCACGCCATTGATCTTATCGATGGACAAGGGCCATAAAAATTCTTTTTCTTGACCCGGTTTTATTTGTAAAAATCCATTGGGCTTTGCTTGGTTGGTCGCCATCTTGGCAATGTAGCGGGCAGAGGCCAGGCCGCACGAAATAGGCAGACCGGTTTGTGCAGTAATATGTTTTCGCAGGTCTTGTGCAAAGGTGCTGGCTCCAAAGAAACGGTCCATGCCGGTCAGGTCTACGTAAAACTCATCGATACTGGCTTTTTCGAAGAGCGGAACTTTTTCGGCGATTAGCTCGGTTACCCAGCGAGAATATTTTCCGTATTGATGACGACTGGCGTTGGTCACAATAGCGGATGGGCAAAGTTGCAGCGCTCTTTTCATGGGCATGGCCGAGTGAATGCCGAATTTTCTAGCCTCGTAACTGCAGGTGGCTACAACGCCTCTTTCTACAGAGCCCACCAATACCGGCTTTCCTCGTAACGAAGGATTGTTGATGAGCTCGACCGACACAAAAAAAGAGTCCAAGTCAAAATGGGCAATATAGGGTTGAGGTGCCGACAAGATCAACTTAAATAAATAGCCAGTAATCCTTCGGGTAAGCGTACGGTGATGATGCGTGCCGCATGATCGATAGCAACAAGGGTATCTTCGTTAAGGGGAATCAAGACCTCTTTGCCTTCTACTTGCAGACGACAGAGTAGTTGTTGGGGTTGCTCAATAACCTCCAGAACAATCCCCATTGGTTCTTTATCTTCTTCTGCGATCTGATATCCCAGCAAGTTGGCAGGGGCTTGGCGATGTGCATATTGTTTAAACTGTTCTTCGGGTAGCCAACAAGGTTTGCCTACTAGTTGTTGGGCTTTTTCGCGGGTGTCGATGTCTTCGAGCAAGAGCAGCGATTCTTTTTCGGTGGCACCTTTTGCTTTACTGATAAAATAGGGCACTAGAGAATCTTTTTTTATCTCGATAAACAGAGCCGGCAGCTTTTTGAGGTCTGTTTTTTTGCCAAGCTCATGTTGCAGCACGACCTCTCCTTTCAGCCCATGGGCTGCTACTACTTTCCCGAGTTTTATATAGCTCTTCATACGATGATCTGCGGCAAAAGATACGACACGATTCAACTACTAAACTGTATTCACTTTGTAGCTTCTGAATTACAAAACAAATCAATAACCTTCAGCAAAAAAAATCCCGGCGCAAGGGCCGGGATGAGCTACGTTAGTATCTCGACAGCAATTAAGCTTCGGTTGTTTCTTCGGGGGTACCGGCCTCTGCTGCACCAGCCTCTTCGGCAGGAGCGGGAGCTTCGGCGGCAACCTGGGCGGCAGCTTGTGCAGCGACCTTGGCCTGGCGAGTAGCGACAGAAGCAGAAAGAATAGCTTGACGCTTCTCAGAACGCTTGCGTTGAGTTTCTTCGTTTTTCTTTTTGATCTGGTTGTCGTGCTCGGCCGTCCACTCGGTGAATTTGTTCATGGCGGCGGCTTCGTCGAACAATCCTAAGGAAACGCCTCTAAGCAGGTGCTTCAGGTACAACACTCCTTTAAAGCTGAGGATACGACGAACCGTATCGGTAGGGATGGCGCCTTTGTTGAGCCACTCCAACGCTTTTTGACGATCCAGCTGAATGGTAGCGGGGATAGTCAAGGGGTTGTAGGTTCCTAATTTCTGAATGAATTTTCCATCGCGAGGTGCTCTTGAATCGGCTACGACGATGAAGTAGAAAGGTCTTTTTTTAGACCCGTGTCTTTGAAGACGGATTTTGGCTGACATAAATAGAAATTTAACAGCGTTAACAATATGTGTTTGGTCCGGTAAAA
>CANGYW010000010.1 GCA_947458335.1 Chitinophagaceae bacterium
CCCACCGCGAAGCCCTGTTGAGCAATCTGGCTTGCCAGCTTATCGCCCACAAGCGTATCGTAACTACTACCGCCAAGGCTAAGGCCCTGCGTGTATATGTTGAGCCTATTATTACCAAGGCCAAAGAGAATACTACCAACCAGCGTCGGGTGGTTTTTAGCTATCTGCAAGACAAAGAAGCCGTTAAGGAACTCTTTGGTCCCGTTGCTGAAAAAGTGGCCGGTCGTCCTGGTGGCTATACTCGCATTATTAAGTTAGGATTCCGTACCGGAGATAATGCCGATACGGCCATGATCGAGTTGGTGGACTTTAACGAGATCTATGGAAAGGGTAAGGGCGAAGAAAAGGCAACCGCCAAGAAGACTCGTCGTTCCGGTTCACGCAAAAAAGCAGCCGCCTCTACAGAGGCTCCTGCCGCTACAGCAGCCTCTGTCGAAGAGACTCCTGCTGCCGAATAAGGAGTAATCGTTTTACTATAGCAATGCCCCTCATTTCGAGGGGCATTTTTTTGTCTTCTATATTTTAGAGCTTCACTGCGGGCAATGGATTATTTTTGCGCCATAAACAATGCCTATGAGATCGGTATCGGTAGGGTTGGTGCAGATGAGTTGCTCCAATAACAAAGCGGATAATCTGAGCAAGGCTATCAAAGGGGTCGAACAGGCGGCCGCTAAGGGCGCGCAAGTAATCTGCTTGCAAGAGCTTTTTACCTCTCTTTACTTCTGTGATGTAGAGGCTTACGAAAATTTTCAGCTGGCCGAACCCATTCCCGGTCCTTCTACTGAGGCCTTGCAACAAGTAGCCGGACGATTGGGTGTCGTTATCGTGGCTTCTCTCTTCGAAAAGCGCGCCGAAGGACTGTATCATAACACCACTGCTGTGATTGATGCTGATGGTAGTTATTTAGGCAAGTACAGAAAGATGCATATTCCCGACGATCCAGCTTACTATGAGAAATTTTACTTTACGCCCGGCGATCTTGGCTACAAGGTTTTTAAAACAAAGTTTGCGACCATTGGCGTGCTAATCTGTTGGGATCAGTGGTATCCAGAGGCTGCGCGCATCACAGCCCTGATGGGTGCCGAAATACTATTTTATCCAACGGCCATTGGATGGGCCACCAGTCAAGACCAGGCGACTAATACCGAACAATACGGAGCCTGGCAAACCATGCAACGAAGCCATGCGGTGGCCAATGGTGTTCATGTGGTAAGCGTCAATCGGGTAGGGTTAGAGCAAAACGGAGCCATGCAGTTTTGGGGCGGCTCTTTTGTATCCAATCCGTTTGGTACGCTTTTATGGCAGGGCTCGCACGACAAAGAAGAAACGGCCGTAGTTACGATCGATCTTTCTAAGACCGATCACTATCGAACCCATTGGCCTTTTTTGAGAGACCGCCGTATCGATTCTTATCAGCCCATCACCAAGCGTTATGTAGATGAATACTAAGCCGCGCACGCCCAAAGAGCTGGGGTATTATTTTCCTGCAGAGTTTGCCCCGCACGCTGCCACTTGGCTTAGCTGGCCTCACAAAGAGGCTTCTTGGCCCGGCAAGATCCAAACTATTTATCCTAGTTATGTCAAGTTCATTAAAGAGCTGACTCAAGGCGAGCAAGTCAAGATCAATGTGGCCGATGCGATTATGCAACAACAAGCCACGGAATGGTTACTGCGTTTTGATGTAGATCTTTCGAAAGTTGATTTTTTTCATCATCCCACCAATGATGCCTGGTGTAGGGATCATGGCCCCGCTTTTTTGATCAATCCAGCCGCCGCCCAAAAAAAAGTGATTGTAGATTGGGAATATAATGCCTGGGGAAATAAATATCCGCCCTACGATCTAGATGATGTGATCCCCACCCGTATTGCCGAGCACTACCAAATGCCGGTATGGCATCCCGGTATTGTGATGGAGGGCGGCAGTGTGGAGTTTAACGGGGCTGGTACCTTGCTTACCTCTACGGCTTGTTTATTAAATCCCAATCGCAATCCTCACTTGAACCAAGAACAGATAGAGCAATACCTGCGGGACTTTTACGGCGTAGAGCAAATCCTATGGGTAGACGAAGGCATCGTCGGTGACGATACGGATGGACATATCGACGATACAGTTCGTTTCGTTAATGCAGATACTGTATTGGCTACCGTAGAGTCGGATCGTACCGATGATAATTACGAGCTGCTGCAAACCAATCTTCGGCAGCTTAAAGCCATGCGATTGCTAGGTAACAGATCGCTCAATATCATTGAGCTGCCTATGCCACCGGCTCTTGTTTACGAAGACCAGCGATTGCCTTGCTCTTATGCCAATTTTTACATTGCTAATCATTCGGTGATCGTACCTGTCTTTAACTGCCGTCAAGACGAAACGGCACTTCGTATTATTGAGCAGTGTTTTCCGGACCGTAAGGTAGTAGGTATCGACTCTGTCGATATTATTTGGGGGCTCGGAAGTTTTCATTGTCTTAGCCAGCAAGAGCCGCTGGTATAATTTGTGCACATCTTTGAACGTTGGCCGGGCTAAAAGCACTACTTTTACGCAATTTGTTTTTACTGTAACCCCACTTCTATGCCCTCTTCTTCTACTCCTGCTGTTTTAGTGCTCGCTGACGGAACAGTTCACCATGGTCAGGCCTTTGGTGCAATTGGTTCAACGACCGGAGAGATCTGCTTCAATACCGGCATGACCGGCTATCAAGAGGTCTTTACCGATCCCAGTTATTTTGGACAGATCCTGATTATGAATACAGCCCATGTAGGGAACTATGGCGTTAAGGACCTCGATGTGGAGTCGGACAGCATCAAGATCAGCGGACTTATCGGAAGAAATCTCGAGGCTCTCTATTCTCGTCGGCAAGCCGTAGCCTCGTTACAAGATTACTTGCAGCAGAGCGGAGTGGTCTCTATTCAGGGGGTTGACACGCGATCACTGGTAGCGCATATTCGTACTAAAGGGGCCATGAATTGTATCATCTCTTCGGAGACCACCGATGTTCAAGTCTTAAAAGAGAAATTACAGGCCGTACCCAACATGGATGGGCTGGAGCTGGCCTCTAAGGTGAGTACCACCAAGCCCTATGAAATGGGTAATACCAGCTCTGACATTCGTATTGCCGTAATGGACTATGGCGTAAAGAGAAATATTTTACAGTGTATGGTAGAGCGTGGTGCTTATGTAAAAGTTTTTCCGGCTCGTACATCGTTGCAAGAAGTAAAGCAGTTTGCCCCTAATGGCTATTTTATATCGAATGGACCGGGCGATCCCGCCCCTATGGATTATGCCGTCTCGTTGGTCAAAGAGGTGATGAAAGAAGGAAAGCCAATTTTTGGTATTTGTCTTGGACATCAGTTGCTGGCACTGGCTAACGATATTCCTACCTTCAAGATGCATCACGGACATCGTGGTCTCAATCATCCGGTAAAAAATTTGGAGACTGGTCGCTCCGAGATCACCACGCAAAATCATGGATTTGGGGTAGATCCTATTGCCGTTAAAAACGCGGATCATATTCAAATCACACATGTTAATCTAAACGATCAGTCAATCGAAGGAATCCGGGTAAAAGGTAAGCCAGCATTCTCAGTGCAATATCACCCAGAGGCTACGCCGGGCCCCCACGACAGCCGCTACCTTTTCGATCAATTTATAGACCTGATTAGAGCCTCTAAAAATTAGTCATGACGATCGCTATCATCAATGGACCTAATTTGAATTTACTGGGTAAACGAGAGCCGGAGGTGTACGGTGCGCAATCATTCGAAACATTTTTAGGATCTCTTCGAGAGCGGTTCGGTGACGTTACCATCGAGTATTACCAGAGTAATGTAGAAGGGGAATTAATTAACGAGATACAACGAGCCGGATTTTCTTGCGATGGCATCATTTTAAATCCCGGCGGCTATACGCATACGTCTGTGGCTATTGGTGATGCGGTAGCGGCCATCAAGGCACCCGTTATTGAGGTGCACATTTCTAATGTACATGCGCGCGAGGAGTTTCGCAGACATTCTTTTGTAAGTCCCAAGGCCGCGGGTACTATTTGCGGCCTTGGGCTTGAGGGCTATGCGCTTGCCATGCAATGGCTACTACAGCGTCGTTGATTAGCCCTTACTTCTTTTGCAGTTTATCGAGCTTTCCTATGTACAAGCTGCGGCCATGCGTGCCGATCACAATCTCGTTATCTCGTTGCTGTATGGCAATATCATGTACGGGTACGGAGCGAGGCATGCCGGTTTGCCAGGCCTTGTAGCTTTTTCCGCCATCAAAACTTACATAAAGACCACCATCGGTGCCCACGTAAAGTATATTGGCGTTTTTAGGATCTTCTCTAATAACGTTTACCGATTCTAGGGGTAAGTTACCCGCTATGGATTGCCAGCTAACACCCTTGTCTTCGCTAACATAGACAAAAGGTTCAAAATTATCGGAGCGATACCCGTTGAGGGTAACATAGACTCTGTTTTCGTTATGTTGTGAGGCCACAACGCGACTTACCCATAGCTGTCTGGTATCTAGCCCGACAGGTGTAGCGACAGTTTTTACATTCTTACTCTTGTCACTACTCGTTGTGCGGTGCAAGGGAGACCAGGTGTAGCCGCCATCATCGGAGCGGTGCAAGTTGCCATCATCCGTTCCGGTGTAAAGCATGCCAAAGCGAAGGGGCGATTCATCGATCGTAGTGATGGTTCCGTAAGGAACATTACCGGCTTGGCCACCCTTGGTGAGATCGGCGCTCATCAGGATCAGACTATCTCCTTTATTCAGCGAACGATAAAGTCTATTGGCGCCGTAGTAGAAGATGTCTTGGTTATGTCTGCTAAGTAAAATAGGGGTTTGCCAATTAAAACGCAGCGGTCTCTCGCCCAACTGGTGTTGAGGGCGTATATTTTTAGCCACACCGGGTTTATCTTTTTGATAGCGGCCATAGACACCAAATTGCGAACCAGAGTACACGGTGTTGTTATCTCTTCTGTCTACTTGGGCCTGCATACCGTCTCCGCCATTGATCATTTTAAATCCGTATTGCCCCATATCGATCCAGCTAATGTCTTCTTTATGATTAGAAGGGCCCCACCAACTGCCATTATCTTGCAAACCCCCATATACATTGTAAGGTTTGGCATCGTCGGTTGTAATGGCATAGTATTGACCCACGGCTGGGGTATTGGCCTTGAACCAATTTTTGCCGGTGTCATAACTGATATTCACGCCACCATCATTACCATTGATGATATGACTGTCTTTTTTAGGATTGACCCACAGGGCATGATGATCGGCATGCACATTGCCCTTGTCCATGTTGGTAAAGGTCTTGCCACCGTCGGTGGATACTTGTGAACTAAATCCAAGTATATAGACCTTATCTGCATTTTGGTAAGAGGTATATACTTTGGCAAAATAGTATCCATAGGTATTAAAGATCCCAATAGGTTTTTCATGCGTTTTGGCCCAGGTGCGTCCACCATCATTGCTTCGGTATACTTCGCAGCCGGCAATACCGCTGTTCTGAAATCCATCATCACTGTCAAGCCAATCCCATAATACAGAAGGGGCTAATGTACCCGCTGCAACCTTTTCTTTAAGTTGAGCTACACTGGTCTGTCTGGGAAAGCGGTTCTTACGTAAAAAGCTCTCGAGTCTAGCGCTGTCGAGAGCGGCGAACTGGGCTACGCTTAGTTGACGAAGATCTTCTTTGGTATACGAGGAGTCAGTCGTTGATTTTTTTGCAGGAAGCGGGGTATTGTTATCTACAATGGCATAAGCGATCTGCGAGTTGCCCGGAAAATAGCAGAGTCCAATACGGCCGATCTTACTTCCTTGTGGAAAGCCGCTGCCATCCCCAGAGGTTTTTTGCCAGGTGGTTCCTCCATCGGTGCTGCGGTAGATGCCGCTGCCGGGTCCACTTTCTTCGAACTTCCAGGCCTTGCGGTTCTTTTGCCACATGGCAGCCAATAATTGATTGGGATTGGCAGGATCTAGTGCCAGATCTACACAGCCTGTTTGTGAATCTACAAAAAGTGTTTGCTGCCAGGTGGCACCCCCGTCGGTGGTTTTGTAAACACCTCTTTCGTTGTTGTCGGTATACAGGTGACCGAGTACGGCTACCCAAGCTGTCTTGGGGTCCGTGGGATGCAGCTCAATATCGCCAATATGATGCGATTCGGGCAGACCGCGGTATTGCCAACTCTTTCCATTGTCTGCAGATACATACATGCCAGTGCCTGCATACGAAGAGCGACTACTGTTAGCCTCTCCGGTACCGGCCCAGATTAATCGGGGGCTAGCCGACCAGTTGATGGCAATATCACCCAGAAAATGAATATCAAGGCTATCCATAATAGGGATAAAACTTTGTCCGTTATTGATGGTATGCCAAAGACCGCCGGTGGCATACGCGACATAGAATTCAGTAGGATCACTTGGATTAGCTTCTACATCTACCACGCGTCCGCTCATAATGGAGGGGCCTATGGAGCGAAACGATACGGAATTAAGCAAGCTGTCTCCAAACAAGGAGGAGCGTTGCGACAACGAGCGTAATCGGTCGGTACCCGAAGTGGGAGTTACTTGCGCATAGGTGGGTAACGTGGTAAGGGTAATAAACAGACCCAGCATCAGGTGGAGCAGGGTGGATGGTTTAACTTGCATAACGGAGTATTTACAGGAGATAATCCAGATCAATCAAACTTACTAAAATGCGCGCATTTTTATTGATTTTACTACTGCAGAGCCTACAGCTTTCGGCGCAGTGGAAAGACTATATGCTCAACCGAAGGGGTGATACGCTCAACCGGGTCGATATAGCCGGCAGAAAGCAGGGTCCTTGGGTGCTATCGGTTCCCGAGCTGCGAGGCGAAAGGGGGTACGAAGAAGAGGGGCATTTTGCTGATGATGCCAAAGAGGGAATCTGGAAACGTTTCTCGCTAGAAGGGGTCAAGATTGCCGAAGAAAATTACCGCTGGGGAAAGTTGCATGGCAAGCAACTTTATTTTTCTTATTTCGGGGGATTGATTCGCGAAGAAAACTGGAGAGCCATGGATCCGAAACAAGCCTACGACACAGTAGCCGTATACGATCTAAAAGATCCAGATAAAAAGATTGCAGATGTAATAGTAAAGAACGAAGGTATCTCAATGCGACATGGGGTTTTTAACTATTATGACCCCCGTAGTGGCAAATTATTGGCTAAAGAAAATTATGTGATGAATAAATTACAAGAAGAGGAAGATAAGAACGCTGTCAACAAAGAACGTTGAAAGCTGAACCTAACTTCCTCTTCTGCGCTTTAGTGTATCTTTTCTAAGAATTCTTAGAATCCTTTTTTAGCTTCTTGGGCACGCTGCATGGGATTACCCGCTTGTCCGCCACCACTTCTTCTACCGCCCATTTGACCTTGCTTAAATACAGTAAAGCGAGAAGGAGCAGGGATATTTCGCCAGCTATTATTGCTTTCGTCTATATCAGCAGTCTCGCGCATAGGGTCGAGTTTAATGGAAGCCACTTCTTTCTCTTTCACAAAAGATTTGATGACCTTTTTTTCATTGAGTCGCCATACCTGTGCAGGGATCTTCTCGGTTTCTTTGCTACCATCTTTGTAGGTCCACTCGATGATGATAGGCATTACCAGCCCGCCTTTATTGGAGAAAGTAAGTTCGTACTGGTGCAGAGAAGCGTATTTATTTTTTTCTTCTTCGGTCATTGCCTCAGGACTGCCTCCGCCCATGGTGATCTCTCTGCGCGAGGTATCATAGGGTTCGAGTCCTCTGGCATAGCGCCAGTAAAAATCACGCAACGTTGTGTCGGCATCTGTCGCGAACACAATGCGCGAATCGGTGCGGTTTCTCACTTTGGAGATGTCTTCGAACGAATTGACCAGGGGTTTATCGGCAGCACGACGCATGGTGGTACTACGAGCGGTGCCTATATTTCCGGTGCTGGTGTCTGCCACGGCGTATTTAACGGTGTCGAGCGAAATATCGCAGGCATCGGTGCTGTAGAACCATCCTCTCCAGAACCAATCGAGGTCTTCGCCACTGGCGTCCTCTAATGTGCGGAACAGGTCGGCTGGTTCAGGGTGTTTAAAGGCCCATCTTCTGGCATATTCTTTAAAAGCATAATCGAATAACTCACGACCCATAATCGTTTCGCGCAAAATATTTAATCCGGTCGCAGGTTTTGAGTAGGCATTAGGACCGAACTGCACAATGTTATGGCTGTTGGTCATAATGGGTTCTAGTTGATCTTTGGGGAGCTTCATGTAATCTGTAATGTAGGCAGCGGGCCCTCTGCGACTGGGAAATTTATTGTCCCACAATTCTTCGGCCAGGTATTCTACAAACGTATTGAGGCCTTCATCCATCCAACTCCACTGTCTCTCATCGCTGTTGATGATCATGGGAAAGAAATTATGTCCTACCTCGTGGATGATTACACCAAGCATGCCATTTTTGATGCTTTCGCTGTAGGTGCCATCTTTTTCGGTTCGTCCATAGTTAAAGCAGATCATGGGATACTCCATGCCATTAGAGGCCTCGATACTTTGTGCTACGGGATAGGGATATGGGATTGTAAAGTCAGAGTAGGTCTTGATGGTGTGAGCCACCGCCTTGGTAGAGTAGGGGCGATAAAGTCCGTAGGCTTCTTTACCATACCCGCTCATGCACATCACTTTTTTGCCTTCTACGGTAATGGGCATGGCATCCCATACGAACTTTCTAGATGACGTCCAGGCAAAATCTCGTACGTTATCGGCTTTGTAGATCCAGGTTTTCTTAGTGGTGAGCTTAGTCTTCTCAGCCGCTTTGGCTTCTTCGAGGGTTACGATCTCAATGGGTTCTTTAGCGGTCTGTGCTTGCTTCCAGCGGGCTTGCTGTGCAGCCGAGAGTACCATTGGATAATTCTGACATTCTCCGGTAGAGAGCACCACATGATCCGCAGGCACAGTCATTTGTACTTTAAAGTTTCCAAAGGTCAGGGCAAATTCACCGCGTCCGGTAAACTGTTGGTTTTGCCAGCCCTTAAAGTCGCTGTAAACACAAAGGCGAGGGTACCACTGTGTCATAGTAAAAAGGTAATTGCCGTCTTCGGGAAAATATTCGTAACCACCCCGGCCACCTACGGTCATGCGGTTCGAAATGCGATAATCCCAGTTGAGCATAAACACAAAGCGCTGTCCGGGTTTTAGCGGAGCAGGAAGTTCCACACGCATCATGGTCTTGTTGATCGTGTAACGAAGTGGTTTTCCAAGAGCATCGGTGAGCTTGCGAATCATAAAGCCATAGCCATTGTCGCCTTTGTTCTCTTCGAGTTGTTTTAATTGCTGCACACTCATCTGACGGCTCATGGGTTCGCTATCTTGATAATTGGCGTTGTTGACAGAGCTGTGTTCGTTCTCGTCGAGTTGCAGCCAGAGGTAGGTAAGTACGTCCGGAGAATTGTTAAAGTAGGTGACCGTCTCGGATCCTTTTAGTAATAGATTTTTTTCGTCGAGCTCGCAGCGGATGTCGTAGTCGCAGCGCTGCTGCCAATAGCGGGGGCCGGGGGCGCCGCTGGCTGTACGATATTCGTTGGGGGTCGGAAAGATGGTACCCAGTTGTTCGAACTTGTTACCATGGTTACTGTTGGGATTGTTTTGGATGTTCTGGGCAAACAGAAAGCTTGTCAGTAACAGTCCAAGGACGAGCAAAGTAGATTTCATTATGTTCACTTTTTAAATAAGCAAGGTTTTTTAAAGAATATTCATTCGTTGAGCAATCATAAAAAGAGATAATCCAAAGGTAATTAATGCCACCGATTCGGTCCATTTTCGTTTCTCCAGGCCCAAAAATTGTACTGCCCCTTGCGCTACCATTAAAAACAGGGCCATAAATATTAGTTGCCCGGCTTCTAGCCCCAGGTTAAAGCCTAGCAGTCCCCAGCCTAACGACTGGTCTTGCGAAAGCATAAAGCGGATGTTGTTGGCAAATCCCATTCCGTGAATAAAGCCAAAGAATAGGGCCGACCCGTAGAGTAGCAGAGTCTTACTCCGATCCGGAAAACGTCCCCACCACTGCTGTGCTGCAGTAAGCGCGATGGTTACCGGAATTAACAGCTCGACCCACCGGCTCTCTACAGAAAACACGTTGAGTACACTCAGGGCAAGCGTTAAGGAGTGGCCCACAGTAAAAGCTGTAATTACAATCAGGAGTTTTTTCCAGTCTCGGAAAAAAAAGGAAGCTCCCATGGCTGCCAGAAAGGCCTGGTGATCGAGGGCGTCAAGACTTAGGATATGCTCCCAGCCCAACGGAAAATAAAAAAGTAAGCTCTCCATGGTATAGCGGGTTCTAGGGTGCTGTTTGCAAAATCTTTTTGCAGTAAAGCTTGAAAATAATGCAGAGTTTTGTGAATAGAAAATATTTTATGCAAACGGTTCTAGCGCTCTTTTTATGGTTACTGATGGCCGCGGGCGAAAGGCCAGCAGTTGCCGGCAGTTCGACGAACGCACACCCCTTTCACGTAAGCGTAACTGACATTCGCCATAATGCGGTCGATCACACTCTCGAGGTTCAGTGTAAGCTATTCACGGACGACTTTGAATCGGCGCTCAAAAAAGTCTATCATCAAAAAGCCGATCTAATTGATCCGTCGATGCACGCACGTATGGATACTTTGGTAAGCCGTTATGTGCAATCTAGCTTGCAGTTGCGAATCAACGAAAAACTATTATCCATGGAGTACTTGGGTTTTGAGCACGAGCGAGAGGCTACCTATGTGTATCTCGAGGTGGCTAATGTAGTGGGTCCCATCCGTACTATGGACTGCAGCGCCAAGCTACTTTACGAGGTATTTACCGATCAAGTAAATATTTTTCATATTGCTACCGACAAGGTAAAAAAGAGCGTCAAGCTAGAGTATCCTGCACAGACGGTACGCTTTGATGTTGACTAGTGATTAGTGTTGCATCTCTTCGCGCAGCTCATCACTGATGCCTACGAGTACTTTATCGATTCGGTAGCCATCCATGTCCATAATTTCGATGGTGAATCCTTTCCAGCTTAATTTGTCGGCCACTTTTGGAATGCGCTCCAAGCGGTGTAAGATAAACCCGGCCAGGGTATCGAAGTCTTGCTCTCCTTCGTTCATCCATTCTGTTTTTTCAAACCGGGTCAAGAAATCGTAGAAGGGAATCTGCGCATCCACTAAAAAGCTTCCATCTTCTCGCTCGGTAATGGCGTAGTCGGGTACATCCTCTTGAGGAATTTCCCCCACGATGGCTTCGAGAATATCATTTAGCGTGAGCATTCCCAAAATACTGCCATACTCATCAACTATAAAAGCAGACTGGTTCTTGGAGGCCTTGAATCGTTCCAGCACTTGGTAAGCAGACAGGTTTTCTGGAATAAATAAAGCTGGCTGCATAATTTCTCCAAAGGGTTGCTGATCGGGGCTTACATAAAGGTCCTTTATGGAAACCACACCCATAATGGAATCGATTGATCCGCTGCAGATGGGGTAGGCAGAGTGGGGTTCTTGGAGAATCTTCTCTTTAATCTTTTCTTCATTGTCGTTTTGGTCGAACCAAATAATATCACTGCGATGGGTCATCAGTGACGTAATGTTGCGGTCGCTTAGATGAAATACGCGTTCTATAATATCTTGCTCGGCCTCTTCGATGGTGCCAGCCTCGGTGCCCTCGGTGATCAGGGTTTTAATTTCTTCTTCGGTAATGGCATCTTCTTTGTTCTTTCGGATATTAAAGAGACGAAAAAAAATGTCACTGCTGCGGTTGAGTAACCATACGATGGGATGGGTCAGCTGTGCAAATGACTGCATGGGGCCGGCTACGGCCTTGGCGATCTTCTCGGACCGCAGCAAGCCAATTCGTTTGGGGATCAATTCGCCAAAAATGATCGATAAGAAAGTAATGACAACAACGATAAGCACCGTAGAGAGGGTTTCTGCGGCCTCTGCGGGTACTCCCATCTGCTCTACGTAGGGCAGTAGATCTTTTCCAAATCGCTCACCCGAATAGACCCCTGTAACAATAGAGATAAGGGTGATACCTATTTGTACAGCCGATAAAAAGCGTTCGGGATGCTGCGAGAGTTTGAGGGCCAGCTGGGCTTTTTTGTCTCCTTTATCCGAAAGGCTTTCGAGCCGGCCTTTTCGGGCGGATACCAGTGCGATCTCTGACATCGAAAAAAGGCCATTCAAAAAGATGAGGGCCCCCAAAATAAAAAGATCCATCAACGAAAAGGAGTTGTTGCTGGGTCGAAGATACGTAATTGATGTCTTTTGTTAAAGGTGTAGCCTATGACGCCTCCTAGCAGTAATCCTAACAAGGAGCCCACTAGTACGTCCGAAGGGTAGTGCACCCCCACATAGATCTGCGCCCACCCTATGCTGAACGCCCAGAAAAAGAATAGCCATCGCCAGGTACCGACCAGTGACCCAATCGTTACGAAAGCAAACATGGCCATGGCAAAGTGATTGGCGGCGTGATTAGAGATAAAGCTATATCCCGTACCACAGTTGGGTACTCTTAAGACAAGCGTTTCGATCATGTCGGGGTCATTGCAGGGTCTGAGGCGTTGCACAGTCTGCTTTATCAGTTTATTACCGATGGTATCCATCAAGCTAACGGTGACAATAAAATAAAGAATCCACCATCCTGCTTTTTTGCGAAAGTTGAGCAGCATGAATAAAAGTAAGAAGAGGTAAAGGGGCGTCCAGAACTCTGGGGTGCGCCAAAGAGGAAATAACTCGTCGAACCCGTTCCACGAGAGTTGACGATTGATGAGTTGAAAGACGCGGCGGTCGGTCTGTTCAAGTAGCAGTAGAAATTGTTGCCAGCTGTCGAGCACTCTGCAAAGGTACTAAAGCTGTCACTTGTGTTGAATATCGTTTCTTTGCGGTACTATCAGTTATGCTAACGCGGCTTCGCATATCAAAGACCTTGCTCTGGGTGTTTAACCTATTGCTGATCTTCTTGTTGCTATTTAGTTTATTTCGATTCTTTATCTTTTTACAATTTCGTCCGGTCGGTTTGTCGGGTGCGGATATTACCTCTGCTTTTTGGTTGGGCCTGCGCTATGATCTACGGTGGATTGCCGTGATATTGCTGCCAGTGATCCTAATTAGTATTAATCCGGTCTGGTCGCCTTTTTACTCCAGTCTCAATAAAAAGATCTGGACCTGGTATCTGGCTTTGATCACTTTTGTGCTTTTTTTCTTTTTTGCCGCCGGGTACGGAAGTTTCTCTTATAATCAAACGCCACTAGATGCCGGCGCCATGAATTTTGCCGAAGATTTTACCATTTCGGTAAAAATGATCTGGCAAACCTATCCGCTGGTTTGGATGCTACTGGGGCTAGGAGTGGCGGTGTTGATCTTTCGTTGGATGTACAGGCGAAGTCATTGGCAGGTGATTAGCGCCACCGACGGGCAGGGTATTTTGCACCGACCCAGCCACTTTCTAATGGCCCTTTTGTTAGCCTTGGCTTGTATACATGGATCTTTTTCTTTTCGGCCACTGGGTAGAACCGACAGTTTTCGTTTCTCTAGAGTTTTTCTGAGCTATCTGGCCATTAATCCTGTTCAGAATTTTGCGGCTACACTGGGGCTGCGAAAGCCGGGATATAACGAAGACCGTGCTCGTGCTCTTTTTCCGGTAATGAAAAAGTGGATGGGCTTCTCGGCAATCTCTGATTTTGAATTTAAGCGAACGGTAGGCCCGCGTAGCACCTCGTTCGAAAGCCGTCCAAATATAGTGTTGGTGCAATGTGAGTCGTTCAGTATGTACAAGAGCTCAATGAGTGGTAATCCGCTGAACACGACCCCTTTCTTTGATTCGCTTTGCAGGCAGGGTATTTTCTTTGACCGTTGCTTTGCTCCTACGTTTTCTACGGCCCGTGCCCTGTTCGCTATTGTAACGGGCATACCAGATGCTCAGTTCTTTAAATTTTCTAGCCGCAATCCGTTGGCGCTCGATCAATACACATTGGTGAGTGGACTGGACGATTATGAAAAGCATTACTTTCTTGGGGGCGATGCAGGGTTTAACAATTTTGAGGGTATCCTTCGCAACATTCCCGGGCTGCAAATGCATACTGGAAAGGATTTTTCGGCTCCTGCCATCAATGTATGGGGCGTAAGCGACAAAGATCTTTTTGCTGCGGCTAACGAGCGGCTGCGTCAAACCACGGCTCCCTTTTTCGCGTATATACAAACGGCGGGCAATCATCGGCCTTTTCAGCGCTCCATTTCGCCGACCGATATCGATTTTAAGCGCGATACACTTAGCGAGGAACAACTCAACAAGTATGGATTTGAGTCGGTAGATGAATACAATGCGTTTCGATACTCCGATTACTGCATTCGCTCATTTATCATAGAGGCGGCCCAGCAGTCCTATTTTAACAATACCATTTTTGTTTTTATTGGCGATCATGGAGTAGCAGGAAATGCGCAATCCATCTACCCGCCGGTGTGGACCGAGCAGCGATTGACCGACCTGCATGTTCCTTTATTGTTTTATGCTCCAGGATTGTTAGCGCCACAGCGTAGAAGCGAGGTAGTATCTCAGATAGATGTATTACCTACCATAGCGGGTCTCTTGCATCGATCTTATCAAAACAGAACGCTGGGAAGAGACTTGCTAGATCCGAGTCGTAAAGAACATTTTGCGTTTGTTACAAACGCTACCGACAAGATCGGTATCGTCACTAACGATTATTACTTGGTTCGTCAGCTCAACTCAGGAGAGGAGCAACTGCATTCACTTTCTGCTGCCACCGATACACTCTCAGCTGCCGATCGGCGCTCCATGCAGCGTTCTCTTGCAGAGCTGGCCACTGCTTTCTTTGAGACCTCTCGTTATTTAATACTGAACAACAAGAAATAATCAAAGCACTCGTTTTGCGATCAAGATAAGGCGGGGAGAGAGTTTTTCTTGGTAGGGTTGTAATTGATAGTCGCCTTTTATCTCTACCATCTTCATTCCTTCTTTTTCCAAAAGGGTGTGAAGTTCTAGTGCGGTAAACTTCCAGACCTTTTCGGTAAAACAAAGCGGCGACGGTAATTGCGGATCGTTCACCGTTATCTTTTTATACAGATACCGTTCATCTTCGTAACGTTCGATAAGATAACCGATTTCTTTAATTATTTTTTCTTCGCGGGCAATCAATTGTTGCGAGGCATAATAACTATTGATGTAGTCCATTACTAATACCCCATCTTTTTTGAGTGCGGTAACCATGGTTCGTAGCGCAAGTTCGTGTTGGTGAAGCTGATCGAAATATCCGAAGCTGGTAAAAAAATTAAAGACATAGTCAAAACACCGACTGCATAAGATCTTGCGCATATCGTGTACCTCAAAATGCAGCTGCGGTGTTTCGTACCGTTTCGCATACCTAATATTTTCGGGTGCTACGTCAACACCGGTCACCTCGTATCCCAGTTCGGCCAAGGTGCGGCTGTGACGGCCACGCCCGCAGGCCATATCGAGCATGGTAGCTCCGCCAAGGGGTTGCAGATAGCCGATAAGCCGTTCAATAAAGGCTTTAGCCTCTTTGTCGTCTCTGTGCGCATATAACTGATGGTAATAAGGAGAATTGAACCAGTTGGTAAACCATGCTTTCCGAGCCATAGGCAAAGGTACGCCTAAGCAAAGATCCGTTCTGTCAATAACGGGTCATTGCGTATTTTTGCAGCGCTAAAACCTTCCTATGGCATTAATCAAGAGTATCTCCGGAATTAGAGGCACCATTGGCCAGCGGCCCGGAGAAAATCTTACTCCTATCGATATAGTAAAGTTTACGGCTGCTTTTGGCACTCTTATTAAGAATAACAAAGAGAGTATCAAGATGGTCGTGGGTCGCGATGGCCGCATTAGTGGCCCTATGGTGCAACAGTTGGTGGTACAAACGTTGGTGGGATTGGGCATTGATGTGATTGACCTCGGGCTTAGTACCACCCCTACGGTAGAGATGGCCGTAACGGCCGCACAGGCAGCGGGAGGTATAATCATTACCGCCAGTCATAATCCCCGCGAGTGGAATGCGCTTAAGTTGCTTAACGAAAAGGGAGAGTTTATAGATGCCTCATTAGGCGCCCAAGTACTTTCACTGGCCGAAAAAGAACAGTTTAGTTTTGCCACCGTAGAAAAACTGGGTACTGTTACAGCGGCAGATTACATGGACTATCACATAGATGCTATTCTTCAATATCCTCTGGTCGATGCATCGCTCATTGCAACAAGAAAGTTTAAAATAGTAGTTGACGCCATCAATTCCACTGGGGCGCTATATGTACCCGCCCTTTTGCGTAAACTAGGTGTTACCGATGTGGTCGTGCTCAACGAGGCGGTAAATGGACGATTTGCCCACTCACCAGAGCCACTTCCAGAGAATCTGCAAGAGCTATGCCACGAAGTGGTCAGGCAAGGGGCCGATCTAGGTATTGCCGTAGACCCCGATGTAGACCGACTCTGTTTTGTCAATGAAGATGGTACCTTGTTTGGAGAGGAATATACCCTGGTAGCCGTAGCCGATTATATACTTTCAAAAAAAACTGGTTATGCGGTCAGCAATATGAGCAGCACTAAATCGCTCAAAGAACTGGCCCTGGCTAGCGGTGGCCAGTATGCCTCGGCTGCTGTGGGAGAGGTTAATGTCGTAGCCAAAATGAAAGAAGTAAATGCGGTTATTGGTGGAGAAGGAAACGGGGGTGTTATTGTTCCTGATTTCCACTATGGTCGCGATGCTCTTATTGGTATTGGTCTTTTTTTGACACACCTGGCGCAATCGGGCAAAAAGATAAGTGCACTTAGAAAACGCTACCCCGATTATTTTATTTCAAAAAACAAGATCGAGTTGCAGCCAGGAACCGATCTGGCTTCTATTTTTTCGGCTATTCAAAAAAAGTATGCGCAGCATCCACTGCAAACCGACGACGGACTTAAGATCGAATTTGATAATGACTGGGTGCACTTGCGCAGCTCCAACACCGAGCCTATTATTCGGATCTATGCAGAAAGCGATCTAGCGTCCAAGGCCTCCCACATCGCTCAACAGCTGATGCGCGATATCAAGGAGTTTTCACAGGCTGTTTCGTAGTATATTTGAAACGCGCATGAATCGAATTTACCTGGATAACGCCGCTACCACCCCGCTCGATCCGCAGGTCATGGAGGCGATGCTCCCTTATCTTTCTACTCATTTTGGCAACCCGTCCTCTATTTATTCCTATGGTCGGGAAACCAGACTTGCTGTAGAGAATGCTCGCAAAACAGTAGCGCGCATTGTTAAGGCAAGCCCCGGAGAAATTTTTTTTACAAGCGGGGGTACCGAAAGTGATAACATGGCGCTGGCAGCTGCCGTCGAAGACCTGGGTTGCCGCCACATCATAACTTCTTCTATTGAGCACCATGCGGTCGTTCATACGGTAGAGCATCTGCAAAAAAAATACCAATTACAGCTCAGCTATGTGTCTGTCTTGCCGGATGGCCATATAGATCTAGATCACTTGCGTTCGCTGGTGGCTGGCTCTTCTCAGCGGGTACTAGTTAGTTTGATGCATGCCAACAACGAGATCGGCAACCTGCTCGATATCGAGAAGGTGGGAGCTATCTGTAAAGCGCATAATGCCATTTTTCATTCCGATACGGTACAAACCTTGGGGCACTATCCTCTCGACTTCAGTAAAAAGTGGGTTCATTTTGCCACCGGGGCTAGCCATAAATTTCATGGGCCCAAGGGAGTGGGATTGCTGTATGTGTCCGACGATGTAACCATTCAGCCCATGATCCACGGGGGAGGGCAAGAAAGAAATATGCGGGCGGGGACCGAAAATATCTATGGAATCGTAGGTTTTGCCAAAGCATTAGAGCTGGCCGACCAACACTGCGAGAAAGACCAGGCGCATATTTTATCGCTCAAGTATTATTTGGCCGACAAATTGCAGCAACAAATTCCTGGATTGCTCTTTAACGGTGACTGGAGGGGAGAGAGTCTGTATACAGTATTGAACGTCTCATTTCCCCGAAACGAAAAAACTGAGATGTTGTTGATGGCCCTCGATATGCAAGGTATTTGCGTGTCGGGCGGTAGCGCCTGCAGCAGCGGCGCCGATCTGGGCAGTCATGTTATACGAGCCTTGCGCACTACCCCAAGCGTTCCCATTCGGTTCTCTTTTTCTAAGTATAACACCATAGAGCAACTCGACCAGGTGCTTGCAGTGCTGGCGCAGTTATTATAGGCCCTTTTAAGCAATTGGGTCAGAGATGATGCCAGGGGTTTCTTCTACTAAGCTTTATGTAGTGACTTAGATTGCGCCAAAAGGCTAAGATTAGGTAAACGATAACAGGGGAGCCCAGGGTCAGCACAGAGGTATACATAAAATACTGCCGGATTCTGCTGGGAGCGATTCCCATACGGGCGCCTATGGCGGAGCAAACCCCAAAGGCATTCCACTCTACGAAAAACTTTAACTTATTCATAGCAAAGGCTCCTGCTAAGGTAGTGGATTCAGCATTTTTGAACAAGCTTCTTCTTTCGTAAATTTGCCGCGCAGCTATCAATCTTTTTTACTTTTTAATACCCCCACAGCTATGGTATTCGATCTGGACCTTATCAAGAAAGTCTACGCCAATATGCCCGCCCGCGTGGCCGCCGCCCGTAAAGGACTCGGCAGGCCATTGACCCTTAGTGAGAAAATTCTCTATAGTCATCTTTGGGAAGGTGTTTCTGTTGGCGATTATGCTAGAGGAAAAGATTATGTTGATTTTGCCCCCGATCGCGTGGCCATGCAAGATGCTACTGCGCAGATGGCACTGCTGCAATTCGACACCACCGGCCGAAAAAAAGTGGCCGTTCCCTCTACCGTGCACTGCGATCACCTGATCGTAGCCAAGCAAGAGGGTAAGTCCGATCTCAGCAAAGCCGTAGCCGATAACGAAGAAGTATATAATTTTTTATCCTCGATCTCGAATAAATATGGAATCGGATTCTGGAAACCGGGGGCGGGTATTATTCACCAAGTAGTACTAGAGAATTACGCCTTTCCCGGGGGCATGATGATCGGCACCGACTCGCATACGGTCAATGCTGGCGGATTGGGAATGATTGCCATTGGAGTGGGAGGCGCCGATGCCTGTGATGTGATGGCCGGCTTAAGCTGGGAGCTGCTGATGCCCAAACTGATCGGTATCAAGTTAACAGGAAAATTAAATGGCTGGACCTCTCCCAAGGATGTGATCTTGAAAGTGGCCGGCATTCTTACCGTAAAAGGAGGCACCAACGCCATCGTTGAATACTTTGGAGAGGGTGCCACTTCTATGAGCTGTACGGGTAAAGGCACCATTTGCAATATGGGTGCAGAAATCGGAGCTACCACCTCTACATTCGGATACGACGAAAGTATGAGTCGTTATCTGAAAGCCACCGGCCGAGCCGAAGTAGCCGCTGCAGCGGATGCCATTAAAGAACATTTGACCGGTGACCCCGAGGTGTATGCAAATCCTGAGAAATATTTCGATCGCGTTATCGAGATCAATCTCAGCGAACTGGAGCCACATCTTAACGGCCCATTTACGCCCGATCTAGCTACCCCAGTTTCTCAAATGAAAGAGGCGGCTGCTAAAAATAACTGGCCCACCAAAGTAGAAGTGGGATTAATTGGAAGCTGTACAAATTCTTCTTACGAAGATATTAGTCGCGCCGTTAGTCTAGCCCGTCAGGTGGCACAAAAGGGTCTCAAGACTAAAGCGGAATTCACCATCACGCCCGGTAGCGAACAAGTACGCTATACCATAGAAAGAGATGGATTTTTAGATACCTTTTCGCAGATCGGAGCTACCGTATTTGCCAATGCCTGTGGTCCCTGTATTGGAATGTGGGATCGGATGGGTGCAGAAAAGCAAGAGCGCAACACCATCGTGCATTCCTTTAATAGAAACTTTGCCAAGCGCGCCGACGGTAATCCTAACACGCTGGCATTTGTAGCCAGTCCCGAATTGGTAACGGCACTCGCTATTGCAGGCGATCTTACATTTAATCCGCTCACCGATACGCTCATTAACGAAAAAGGCGAGCATGTAAAGCTTGATCCTCCGGTAGGAGACGAATTACCTACAAAAGGATTTGCCGTAGAGGATGCCGGCTATCAGGCTCCTGCTGCCGACGGCAGTGGGGTAGTAGTCGATGTAAAATCAGACAGCAAGCGACTGCAATTACTTTATCCCTTTGCTGCTTGGGAAGGAACTGATCTCAATGACCTGCGACTGCTCATTAAGGCAAAAGGAAAATGTACCACCGATCATATTTCTATGGCAGGACCCTGGTTAAAGTTTAGAGGCCATCTCGATAACATCAGCAATAACATGCTGATTGGCGCGGTCAATTATTTTAATGAGAAGACCGATAATGTAAAAAATCAGTTGACCGGTGAATACGGACCCGTGCCTTCTACTCAGCGTGCGTATAAAGCAGCTGGTATTGGTACCATGGTTATCGGAGATGAGAATTACGGAGAGGGATCCTCAAGAGAGCATGCAGCCATGGAGCCTCGTCATTTGGGCGTTCGCGTGGTACTAGTAAAATCCTTTGCGCGTATTCACGAAACAAACCTAAAGAAGCAGGGAATGCTGGCTCTCACCTTCGCCAATAAAGAAGACTACAACCTGGTGCAAGAAGACGATCGTATCGATGTAATCGGGTTAACCTCGTTTACCCCTGGTAAATCCTTACAAGTCGTATTGCATCACGCCAACGGTACTTCGCATACCATCGAGGCGAATCATTCATACAATCAGCAACAGATCGAGTGGTTTAAGGCCGGTGGTGCACTAAATGTAATTCGTAGTCAGGCACTGAAATAAAACCCGATGAATTAAAAAATGGAACTTATTCACCCTCTTTATGTAAGGTAAAGAGGGTTTTTTTTATGCGTTGATCAGGAGGATTGTCCCCATCGGTAGGTCTTGATCGATAATCCCGCCAGGTCGATCACCCGATCGGTAACGGTGGCTGCTACTTCTTGTAGGGTAGCGGGTTTGCTGTAAAACGAAGGAGTTGCCGGGCAAATGATCCCTCCGGCCAGTGTGACCGTTTCCATGTTGCGAATATGAATCAGGTTGTAGGGCGTTTCTCTGACTACGCAGATCAGTTTTCTTCTTTCTTTTAATACTACATCAGCCGCTCGGGTAATCAGATCGTTCGATACTCCTGTTGCGATGCGGCCGAGCGTACCCATCGAGCAAGGGATCACGATCATCGTATCGTACTGGCCAGAGCCGGAGGCAAAGGGGGCCGAAAAGTCGTTGGTCTCATAGTATTGGACATCAAATTGCTTCCAGCTGTCTGTTTCGAGCTCCGTCTTCCACACTTCTTTGGCGTTTGTAGTCATGACGACGGCCAGTTGTTCCCATTGCGTACGTACTTGGGTTAGTTTTTCTAATAAACTGTGGGCATAGATGGCGCCACTGGCTCCGGTTACACAAACCAAGATTCTTCTCATAAAAGAAATAACTAAATACCGGCCAATTGGTTCAGGTAGGGAAGGGTGAAAAACAAAAAAACTAGTTGTTTACTCTTAATTTATGAAAAAACAAATTCTAATTCTCTCCAACTTCAGAAATTACTCGAGATTGCAGTTGAATTTTCATAGGATAAGGTTTAATGGTTAATGGTCTATGATTAGGGCCCCCCGGTGTAAATCGGGGGTTCTTTTTTTCCCCCTTACCGCAGGGTATTTTCATTGCCTAATACATTCAAGATCCATTTTGTTTTCTTGCTCCACAGATGAAAGGTCGTGTTATCGGCCATGCCGCCAATGCCATGGTTTTTGTTGGGATAGTAGGCGCTTTCAAAGTCTATATTGCTTTTTACCAGCGCGGTGATCATTTGCGTGGCATTCTGAAAGTGCACATTGTCATCGGCTGTACCGTGTATAATCAGATATTTCCCCTTGATCTTATCGGTGTGGTTGATGGGTGAATTATCGTCGTAACCCGCCGCATTCTCCTTAGGAGTACGCATATAGCGCTCTGTGTAGATATTATCATAAAAGCGCCAGCTGGTAACCGGGGCCACGGCTACGGCCGCGCTAAATACGCTCGCTCCTTTAGTGATGGCCAGTGAACTCATAAATCCACCGTAGCTCCATCCCCAATGTCCAATCTTGTTTTTGTCGACCCAGGGCTGCTGACCTAAGAATGAGGCGGCATCGATTTGGTCTTCTATCTCTAGTTTTCCTAGTTGCAAGTAGGTCTTCTTTTTGAATTCTTCTCCCCGGTAGCCGGTTCCGGTATTGTCTACACTCACTACAATAAATCCTTTTTGGGCCAGCAGCTGGTGCCAATTGCTAACGGCCCCAAATCGATTTGCTACTTGCTGCGAACCGGGCCCTCCGTAGTTGCAAAATAAGACCGGGTATTTTTTGGTCGAATCAAACCCCGTTGGTTTTAGCATCCAGCCATTGAGCGTATCGCCTTTACTATTGGGGATGCGAATAAACGAGGCTGCCCCAAAACCATAGTCACGCATTGTGGCCTTTAACTTGGGAGATTCTCCGAAGACTTTCTCTTGTACAGCATTAATCGCTTTTTTCTTATCGACCATCACTTGCTGCAAACTGACGGTCTGTGGTGTGTTGATATTCGAGTAATATAGAATGAATTTGCTAAAGTCTTCATTAAAAGTGGCGCGGTTCCAACCCTCACCTTGCGTAAGCGCATAGGTCTTTTCTCCGCTAAAATCAGTTACAAAGAGGTTGCGGTCCATTGGCCGAGGCCAGGCCATGGTGTAGTAAATCCGTTTATTGACTTCGTCTACACCATTTACCTCGGTGACCTCTGCATTGCCTTTGGTCAATTGCTTTTTGATAGTGCCATCCAATCCATAGAGGTAGAGATGACGATACCCATTCATCTCGCTGGAAAATAAAAAGTGCTTTCCATCTTTTAGGAACCACCAATCGTCGTTGATCTCAACAAAGTATTTGTTTTTCTCTTCGTAAAGAGTACTGCTTTTGCCGGTGGTGGCCTCTGTACTGAGCAGCTTTAAAACATTTTGATGCCGATTCATCCAAAATACCACCAACTGGCGATCGTCGGTAGTCCATTTTATGCGGGGAATATAAATATCGCCCGTTTCGTACTGGGCTTTTGCTTTCGTGGCGTTATTGACATCGTAAATGTAAATCTCGACAACCGAGTTGTCATCTCCGGCTTTGGGATACTTGTACCGATAATCACTGTTGTGCGCATTATCGTACATCGTCATATTGAACTCCTTTACGCCCGATTCATCAAAACGGTAATAGGCAATATAGTTACCCTTGGGGCTCCACTCGTACGCGCGGCTAAATTCAAACTCCTCTTCGTAGACCCAGTCACAATTTCCATTGATGATAAAATTCCATTTTCCATCGGTGGTTACCGCTTGGGTGGTAGCCGTCGGAATATGAAACAGCATCAGGTTATTATTTTGTACATACGAGATGTATTGGCCGTCGGGCGAAAATTGGGGATGAAGCGATTTTGTGTCTCCTCCTATTTGTACTAACGAGGAGTCAGTACTGTTAAAAAGGTACAGTAATGATTTGGAGGAGCGACGGTAAATAGGTTCGGTCTTTGTTCTTAGCAATTGCAAATTTGCCTTTGCCTCGCATGCAATGATATCATCGGGGCGTCCTATCTTTTTACCTTGTGCATCCGAAAATCGATCCCAGTTGATAGAAGGGGAGGGCGCTTTACTCTCGGAGAACGACGCTGAAACCGGGTCGGTGCGAAAGGTTCCCTTTTTATAGACATCTTCGAGTGTTATGGTCTTGGTTTGGCTCCAGCACAGGGCCGGCAGCGCTAAAAAGAGGAACAGCAGTCGCATAGGAGTTTATTTTTTTTCTGCCATATCTGGAATGGCCTCTACTTTGTACGCTCCGGCATCGAGTTTAACCTTGGTTTCGGTAAAGGCTTCGAGTGTAAGACGGATGTCTTCGTCGGTGTGTACAGCAGAGGGTATCAGACGATAAATAATATGACCTTTTGGAATAACAGGGTATACAACAATGGAGGCAAAGACGCCGTAGTTCTCGCGAAGGTCCATAACCATAGCGGTTGCCTCTTCTACACCGCCTTTCATGTAAACGGGGGTTACTACCGAATCTGTCTTGCCAATGTCGAAGCCACGTTCTTTGAGGCCTTGCTGCAGTTTGCGGGCATTACTCCAGAGTTTGTCTTTTAACTCAGGATGATTGCGCAGCAGTTCTAGTCTTTTCAGATTGCCAACAACCAGCGGCATAGGTAGACTCTTGGCAAATATCTGAGACCGGATATTGTAGCGGATATAATCTACAACGGGTTTATCGCCTGCTACAAATGCGCCGATGCTGGCCATCGATTTGGCAAACGTAGAAAAGTAGATATCAATCTTATCCTGAACGCCTTGTTCCTCTCCGGCGCCGGCACCGGTTTTTCCCAGGGTGCCAAATCCGTGCGCGTCATCTACCAATAATCTAAACTGATATTTTTCTTTGAGGGCCGCAATCTCTTTCAATTTTCCCTGATCGCCGGCCATGCCAAACACTCCTTCGGTAATAACCAGAATACCGCCGGTCTTTTGTTTTTCGATGAGCGCGGTAGCACGTTGTAATTGTTTTTCGCAATCCTCTACATCATTATGCTTAAAAACGTAGCGGTGTCCGGGGTGCAGCCTGAGGCCATCGATAATACAAGCATGGCTTTCGGCATCGTAGACGATCACATCGTGACGACCGCAAAGCACATCAATAACACTTACCATGCCTTGGTAACCGAAATTGAGCAAAATTGCATCCTCCTTCATTTCAAAGGCGGCCAGTTCAGCCTCGAGTTGTTCGTGATGATTGCTGTTACCACTCATCATGCGGGCACCCATAGGGTAGGCCAGCCCATATTGTGCGGCTGCATCGGCATCTGCCTTGCGAACTTCGGGATGGTTAGCGAGTCCGAGATAGTTGTTAAGACTCCAAACGATCATATCCTTACCCCGAAACTTCATGCGGCTGCTGATCTCTCCCTCTAATTTGGGGAAAGCAAAGTATCCATGGGCTCTTTCACGATGTTGTCCAAGGGGTCCGGCATTCTTTAACAATCTTTCAAACAGGTCGGCCATAACAAGCGGTTTTACAGGTTTAAATCAGCTGCAAAAGTACGATTTTCTACGGCATACGAGTTGCTCGCACCGGCAGAAAAAAACTCAAAACCCCTTTTTGTCACCGGCCGTCGGAGCCGGGGATTTTACGAATTTTTCTAGCCAGTCGAATTGCTCGGCCAGCACATGCAAAAGATTCTCCTTTCCGGTGTATCCATGTGATTCGTAAGGAAGGCTAACATAGCGGGTCGTTCCTCCATGCCCTTTAATGGCATTGAACATGCGCTCGCTTTGAATAGGAAAGGTGCCCGTGTTATTATCCATCTCTCCGTGAATGAGCAGCAGGGGTGTTTTAATTTGGTTAGCATAGCTAAAAGGGCTCATGCGGTTGTAGAGTTCGGAGGCTTCCCAGTAACTGCGATCCTCATTTTGAAATCCAAAAGGGGTAAGCGTTCGGTTATAGGCGCCACTGCGGGCAATACCGGCCTTAAATAGTTTGGTATGCGCCAGCAGGTTGGCAGTCATAAAAGCACCATAGCTATGACCGCCTACAGCTACCCGGTTCGGATCGCCCACACCCATTGAGTCGAGTGCGTTAATGGCGGCGCTGGCATTAAGCGTAAGCTGCTCAATGAAATTATCATTTGGCTTTGCCTCGGTCGAGGTGGCCACAATAGGCATTTCTGCATTGTTAAGAACGGCATATCCCTGGGTAACATAAAAAACGGGAGATCCGCCACTGAGGTAGGTAAAGCGGTGTTCGCTGCCTCTGATCTGTGCTGCATCGGCTGCCGAATTGTATTCTGCAGGGTAGGCCCAGATTAGTACGGGTAATTTTCCATCTCTGCCCGCATCATATCCTTTGGGCAAATAAAGTTCTCCTGTTAGAGTAATGCCATCGGCTCTTTTGTAAACGATCTTTTGTTTTCGAACGCCAGCCATGGCTGGGTAGGGATCTTTGAATTGTGTGAGTGCCTCACTGGCGGCAGCAGCTCCCAGTCTAATCCGGTAGTAATTGGGTACTTCTTTTTCACTCTCGCGTTGCGTAATCAGTATTCCTTTATCTGCATCAATAACTTTAACGATGGTCTCAAAACTTCCCTCTTTGCAACGCCAGAGCGTATCGGCTTTCTTGGTATGTACATCAAACGAAAGCAAGAAGGGGAGATCCCCTTTGGGTGAGCTACCCGTGTTGTTGATCATCAAAATCTTGTTGCCTTTATCGATGGTCCACAGCACTTGTTTGCCATATTCATTTTGTCGGGTAAGCGGATTTCCGGGGTTTGCATAGGCGTTGGTGCTATTGCGAGTAAGCATGCGCTCCAGGTCTTCGGTTATTGGGTTATAGCGATTGATTGCAGTCAATTGCTTGGAGCGTAACCCCTCTGTAACCAACGCGAGTCCCTCGTGTCCCCAAATGGTGTTACTATAGCGCATCTTTGTGGCAAATAGTTTTTTCTTGTTATCGGCAAAGGGAGCCGACAGCGCATACACCGCGTCGCGATACGCTGTTTCGTTTTTGATAAGTCCGCCATCGAGGGGTTCGCACCAGGTGATTGTAGCCGATTCATCATCTCTCCAGTCAAAACTGCGCGGTACATTTTGCACATTATCGTTTCCGCCGGGTGCTGTCTCTGAAGAAGGTAATTGTGCTAACTCTTTTATGAATTTTCCATTAGCATCGGTGATGACTACACGAGACGCAAAACCAGTGGCAGGTACCGAATACGAGAACGGAGGTACGATGATCTCTTGCAACAAATATTTTTTATCGGGCGACACGCTAAGGCTTTTGTAAAGTGCCGGGTTTCCCAGCCGGGTTTCGGTGCCACCG
>CANGYW010000011.1 GCA_947458335.1 Chitinophagaceae bacterium
CCTCTCCCATGCAATTAAACTTTGGAATCAGAGCTTCCTTCTAACCCCCAAAACAACCAGCATTATGAAAAATATGATCAAACATTCAGCATTTGCACTGGCAGCGGCCTCCCTGTTGGGGCTTGCCTCCTGCAGCAAGCAGATCGATGATGCACATAAAAATCCCAATGCCGATGTTCGGGTGCCCGTAGAAACATTGTTGCCCGGTATTATCGGAAATTTTGTGGGTAGTTCTTCTGCCCAGGGTAGTGCCTATGGACTAGCCAACGATGGTCTTTATATAGGACGCTATGTGCAGTTCTGGGCCACGAACACGGCCAACAACCAATACGATCGCATGGGCGGAGCCACTGGCGGCAGTGACTTATTAGGTTCAGTTTGGGCCATGCATTATTACGGCATGGGACGCAACCTGACCAAGATGATGGAATGGGCCGAGGAAGAAAAGAAATGGGATTATGTAGGTGTAGGAAAAGCGATTCGTGCCTGGAGCTGGCTGACTACGACCAACACCTACGGTGAGGCCATTTTAAAGCAAGCCTTCAATACAGACCTTCTGGTATTCAATTACGATACACAAGAAGAGATGTATATCGAAACCCGCCGACTCTGCCACGAAGCTATTTGGTATTTGAACCGTACCGGCGATGGAGTTAGCCCTGCTAATCTTGCTAAAGGAGATGCTTATTTCTACAATGGTGACGTCAACAAATGGAAGCGCTTTGCCTATTCAGTGTTGGCTCGATCCTTTAACCACCTAACCAACAAGGCTATTTATAACCCCGATTCGGTATTATTCTATGCCAACTTGGCCATCAATGCCAATGAAGACAACGCCAGTGCTAAGTTCCTCGCCTCTGGTCTGTCTGGAACATTCAACTTTATGGGCCCCTTTAGAAGTAATGCCGGTGCCCTACGTCAGACCCGCTTTATGGCCAACCTGATGAACGGCACCAATTCGCTTTTTGCCGGCGTTGTTGATCCTCGTGCGCCCTACTTGGTACGTGAGAACACAAATGGAACCTACCGTGGAATTCGCCCTAACTATGGTACCGATGGTCTACTGGCAGCTGAACAACCCCAGAACTATTGGGGCGGTGCCTTTGGTATTACCACCGCGCCAGGAACAGATGACGGAGCCCGCTATATTTTCCGCAACGCGGCACCTTTCCCCATTATCACAGCTGCTGAGATTCAATTTATCAAAGCAGAGGCCCATTACCGAAAAGGTAATATGGCTGCGGCGCGTCAATCTTATCTCGACGGCATCAACCTTAGCTTCGATCACCTGACCTCTACCTATCAGGCTAATATTCCCACTACGCTACAGATTACTGCAGCTCAAAAGGCGGCTTACCTTAGCAACCCTGTTGTAGCACCTCCTACCATTACTCTCTCTCACATTATGCTACAGAAATACATTGCTATGTATGGATGGGGTTTGATAGAAACATGGAATGACCTTCGTCGTTACCACTACACAGATTTGGATCCTGTTACCGGACAGCAAGTGTTCAGAGATTTTGCTCCTCCAACAGGTATTGACCTGTGGCCCGATAACCGTGGCGCCTGGGTATACCGTTGTCGTCCCCGCTTTAATTCTGAGTTCCTCTACAATATTGCCGCTCTAGATGCAGTAGGTGGAAGAGCCTTAGATTATCATACCAAAGAGCAATGGTTCTCTCAACGTTAATCAATCCAACCAAAATCAGTACTATGAACCGATTAATAAATACTACGAAATTATTTACTGCCCTACTGCTGGGGGTGATGACCTCCTCTTGCACCAAGACCTTTGATGAAAAGATCGTACTTGCCAATGATATGTCTAGTAATAGTGTGGTGCAGGTCTTTCTATCTACGGTGGGAGCTAGTAGAAACTACATGCATGTAGATGGCAAAGTGGTGACCGGAGCCTTGCTAAATACAACCTTTAGCGCTACAACTGGCTACACAGCCAGCTTGTTTCCTGCTATTGGCGTGGGGCATTTCGTTCCCTCTGGTCTCCGATCTTTTTTGCTGCGCGATACGCTGAGCACCACCACGCAAGCGCAACTCAACTTTGCACAGAACTTAGAAGCTGGTGCCTACTATACCACTTTTGCCTACGATACCATTACTGCTGTTAAGCAAAAGACGGTACGTAACGCCATTACGGTTCCTGCCGATAATACTTGCCGCATCCGCTTTGCCAACTTTGCGTATAATGGTAATGCGATAACCCCTGCGGTCGATATCATTTCTCTGGGTAAAAACGAGATCGTAGCTACCAATGTCCGCTACACCGATGTAACCGATTATATTGTCCACCCCTCTTTACTCAGTGGCGAAGGATTTCAAGTAAGAGAATCGGGTACTAGCAATATTTTAGCAACCACTGCCGCAACATCGCTGGTTCCAAAAAGAAGTTATACGATCGTTTATAGAGGTTCACACCGCGCTACTAGCGGTACCAGTACCCGTGCTGTGAGCGTTTTTATCAATTATTAATACAAGATTGCGCTTATTTAAAACCGTCTCCTACGAGACGGTTTTTTTATGCCCAGTATTATTTACGCGAAAAACAGATAAGCTAACCAAATCGAGGTCAAGATACCTACCAAATCAGCCAATAACATTGAGCCGATGGCATAGCGAGTATTACGAATGTTTACAGAACCAAAATAAACGGCTACTACATAAAAGGTAGTATCAGAAGACCCTTGCAAAACAGAGGCGAGTTTGCCGGCAAAAGAATCCACGCCATAGGTCTTCATCGTATCGAGCATCATACCCCGGGCGCCACTGCCACTGAGTGGCTTAATGAGCGCTGTTGGGAGGCCGTCTACAAATCGCGTATCGGTACCCAAAGCCGCGAATAGATACTTGACCCCATTGATCAGCACATCAAAACTACCGCTGGTACGCAGTAGACTAATAGCTATAAGCATGCCCACAATATAGGGGATGATGCGCACCGCGGTCTCAAATCCTCCCCTAGCTCCCTCTACGAAAGCATCAAATACATCAATCTTCTTGTAAATACCGCCCAATACGATCAGCACAAAGAGAACCAGAATGATGCCATTACTCAGCTTGCCTGAGAACAGTTGTGCGGCCGGTCCGTCAAGCTTGACCACATAGAGAACTAAAAGAGCGATCAACAGTGAGATTCCTCCTACCCATCCTAAAATAACGGGCTGAAATAAATTGATACGCTGCTTAAACGAAACAATAAACAAAGCTGCCATGGTGGCGGTAAACGTGGCGATCATACAGGGAATAAAAATATCAGTCGGATCGGCCGCTCCCATACCAGATCTATACGCAATAATAGTAACCGGAATAAGCGTAAGCCCAGAGGCATGCAAGGCCAGAAACATTACCTGGGCATTGGAGGCGATGGTCTTGCTAGGATTGAGCTCTTGTAAACTTTCCATGGCCTTGAGTCCAAAAGGTGTGGCCGCATTATCTAAATTGAGTAGGTTGGCCGAGAAATTCATCATAATATGGCCGGTGGCTGGGTGACCCTTAGGAATATCAGGAAAGATCCGCGAAAAGAAAGGCCAGATAATCTTTGATAACAATCGTACCCCACCGGCTTTTTCGGCAATTGACAGAAAGCCCATAAAAAGAGCTAGAATTCCAATAAGTGGAAAGATAATATCAAGTACTGCATTCTTAGCCGTCTCTATAATGCCATCTACTTTGCGTACCAACTTTGACTGGATACCCACATAGGTATGTGTTTGTAATAAAGGATAAAGCGATTGGTAAAAGGTGACGGAATCGATCGAACGAAGATCATGTATTAAAAAACTAGCCTTAGCAGGTTGATCAGTGGCAAAAAAACCATACTCTTTTAGCAAATCAGGATACGAATCGGAGAGCCCCATAGTTGACGGCTTTCCTACTGCATAATAGAAAACAGAGTCGTAGCGATCGGTCGACTTTCCGGTTACCATACGGTTAAATATCTTTTCGTCGCCCGAGGCCATCCGAAAGCCCCCCACGACAAAGGCTATAATCACAAAGGCAGACCAGATTTTGGTAAGTGTCATGCAATTGATTTTTTGATGGACTGAAGATACTGAAAACAGCAAGGAACGATCAGGGCCTGCCTTGGAATTCTTACCTTTGCGCGGCAGTAACAAAAACGACACCCATGGCACTACAGGCAGGAATAGTTGGACTTCCAAATGTTGGAAAATCGACCCTTTTTAATGCGGTCAGCAATAGTGCCAAGGCACAGGCCAGTAATTACCGCTTTTGTACTATCGATCCCAATGTGGGGCTGGTAGATGTGCCCGATGCCCGACTGAGCAAGCTAGCCGAACTGGTGCAACCCGACAAAATCATTCCTACCCAAATTGAGATCGTGGATATCGCCGGATTAGTGCGGGGTGCCAGCAAAGGAGAAGGATTGGGTAATAAATTTCTAGGAAACATTAGAGAGGTAGATGCCATCATTCATGTGGTTCGCTGCTTCGAAGATGAGAATATCTTACGCGAAGAAGGATCCATAAATCCGGTAGGCGACAAAGAGATCATCGATACCGAATTGCAGCTAAAAGACTTAGAATCGATCGAAAAAAAGATACAACGAACCGAAAAGCAGGCAAGAATCGATCCTAAGCTTAAAGCCGAGCTAGACATCTTGTTACGTTGCAAAACCCAATTAGAAAAAGGGCGCAGCATTCGTGAGTTGCAGCTTAGCAAAGAAGAAAAATCTGCTATTGCCGACCTTTTTTTACTTACAGACAAACCTGTATTGTATGTTGCCAATGTTGATGAGGCATCTATGCATACCGGCAATTCCTACTCGCAAGCACTACAAGCAGCCATTCAAAGCGAAAACGCCGAGCTAATCATTATGAACAACTCCATCGAGGCTCAAATCGCCGAAATGGAATCGGCCGAAGATAAAGCACTCTTTATGAGCGAGTATGGCATGCAACAGCCAGCGCTCGATCGCCTGATTCATGCTACCTACACCCTGCTCAACCTGTTTACCTACTTTACTGCCGGCAAACAAGAAGTACGCGCTTGGACCATCCATCAAGGATGGAAAGCACCACAAGCAGCGGGTGTTATTCATACCGACTTTGAAAAAGGATTCATTAAAGCCGAGGTCATTTCGTACGAAGACTATGTACAATATGGATCAGAGGCCGCTTGTCGCGAGGCAGGAAAGTTAAGAATAGAGGGAAAGGAATACATCGTCAAGGACGGTGACGTAATGCACTTCAGGTTTAATGTGTAGGGGTCACCCACTACACTATTAAAAACACAGGGTCATTCTCATCTGCATTTTAACTTGCCTGTGCTACTACTTACTGTACAATCTTTATTTATCGTCAGAGAGTCCCGCCATCATATACTCTCGATTGAGTCGAGCGATATTCTCGATAGAGATTCCCTTAGGACATACCGCTTCGCAGGCGCCCGTATTGGTACAAGCACCGAACCCTTCTTTATCCATTTGTGCTACCATATTAAGAGCGCGGTTCTTTCTCTCCGGAGATCCCTGTGGCAATAGGGCCAGGTGAGATACTTTTGCGCCAACAAAAAGCATAGCCGAAGAATTCTTACAAGCTGCCACGCAAGCCCCACAACCAATACAGGCAGCAGCGGCAAAGGCATCATCTGCCTTATCTTTTTCAATGGGTGTGGCATTCGCATCAACGGCATTACCGGTATTTACTGAAATATACCCTCCTGCTTGGATAATCCGATCAAAGGCACTGCGATCTACCATCAAGTCTTTTATAACAGGAAAGGCATTAGCTCTCCAGGGCTCCACAACAATTGTATCTCCATCCTGATAGGCACGCATATGCAGTTGACAAGTGGTATTGTGCTGCCAGGGCCCGTGGGGTCTACCATTGATATACATAGAGCACATTCCACAGATTCCTTCGCGACAATCATGGTCGAAGGCAATCGGTTCTTTTCCCTCCTTGATCAACTGTTCATTCAACACATCGATCATTTCCAGAAAAGACATTTCTGAGGAGATATCTTTTACCGGATAGGTTTCGAAATGGCCGTTGTCACTGGCATTTTTTTGACGCCAAACTTTCAATGTCAGATTCATGGTGTAGTGCTGCATACAGAAGGCATTAAAATTATTTGTAACTGCGTTGACTGGGCTTTGCCACGTCGAACGTAAGGGGTTCTTTGTTTAGTTGCCAATTGTTTTCTGACTGATACGCCCAGGCGGCCACATAAGCGTATTGTTGATCATTACGAAGAGCCTCGCCCTCTTCGGTCTGGCTTTCTTCTCTAAAATGACCGCCACAACTCTCGTTGCGATCAAGCGCATCGATACACATCAGTTCTCCCAATTCAATAAAATCGGCCACACGACCTGCCTTGTCAAGCTCTGGATTCATTTCGTTGATCGAACCGGGGATCTTGACGTCGGACCAGAATTCCTTTTTCAGTTGGCGTATCTCTTCGATCGCTTTCGTGAGTCCTTTTTCGCTGCGTGCCATTCCACACTCGTCCCACATAATCTTTCCTAGTCGTTTGTGAAAGCTTTCTACGGTTTTGGTACCATTGATGCTCATTAGTTTTTGGATACGATCGGCCGCTTGTTGCTCTGCTTCTACAAAAGCCGGATGATCGGTAGAAATCGGCTTAGTGGCGATCTCATCGGCCAAATAATTTCCAATTGTATAAGGAATCACAAAATAACCGTCTGCCAGTCCCTGCATTAAGGCAGAGGCCCCAAGACGATTGGCACCATGGTCACTGAAATTGGCCTCCCCTAACGCGTATAGACCCTTTACGGAGGTCATGAGTTCGTAATCGACCCAAAGTCCGCCCATGGTGTAGTGTACGGCCGGATAGATCCGCATGGGGACCTCGTAAGGATTTTCGCCGGTAATCTTTTCGTACATATCAAAAAGATTTCCGTACTCTTCTTTTACCACCTCTTTACCTAAACGAATTAAGGTTTCGGTATCTGGATGTTGTATGCCCTGCTTGTTAGCCTCGGCCTTTCCGTATTTATTGATAAGGTTATACTTAAAGTCTAGGTAGACCGCTTGCCCGGTAGTACCCACTCCATACCCAGCATCACAACGCTCCTTTGCTGCGCGAGAGGCAACGTCTCTGGGTACCAGGTTACCAAAGGCTGGATAACGACGCTCTAGAAAATAATCTCTTTCCTCTTCGGGAATATCATTGGCAGGTCGTTTGTCGCCGGCCTTGGCGGGCACCCAAATACGACCATCATTACGCAACGACTCAGACATCAGCGTTAGCTTAGACTGGTGATCGCCACTAACGGGAATACAAGTGGGATGAATCTGTGTAAAGCAAGGATTAGCAAAATAAGCCCCTTTCTTGTGCGCTTTCCAGGCAGCAGTCACATTGCTTCCCATGGCATTGGTAGACAGATAAAATACGTTACCATATCCTCCGGTGCAAAGCAATACAGCATGTCCGAAGTGTCTTTCGAGCTCGCCCGTAACCAGATTGCGGCAAATGATACCACGAGCTTTGCCATCAATTACCACCACATCGAGCATTTCGTGGCGGGTATACATGGTTACTTTACCTAGCGCCACTTGTCTTTCAAGGGCCTGATACGCCCCTATTAATAACTGTTGTCCGGTTTGTCCGGCGGCATAAAAGGTTCGCTTTACCTGGGTACCTCCGAAAGAACGATTGTTAAGCAGTCCGCCGTATTCGCGGGCAAAAGGAACACCCTGAGCCACACACTGGTCAATGATATTGACACTGACCTCTGCTAAGCGATGCACGTTGGCCTCGCGCGCCCTATAGTCTCCTCCCTTAATGGTGTCATAAAAAAGACGATACACGGAATCACCATCATTTTGATAATTCTTGGCGGCATTAATGCCTCCTTGCGCAGCAATGGAGTGTGCCCTGCGAGGAGAATCCTGAAAACAAAAGGCTTTTACCTGGTATCCCAATTCGCCCAGAGAAGCGGCGGCAGAGGCACCGGCCAATCCGGTACCCACCACAATCACTTCGAGCTTACGCTTGTTGGCGGGATTAACTAGTTTACAATGACCTTTATAAGAGGTCCATTTTTGGTCCAGTGATCCCGATGGAATTTTAGAGTCGAGCATAGTTAGATCAGTTTCTTCGTAAAGATTATTTTATCCAGCCCAAATACATCGAAACAGGCATCAACGCAAAAACAAGCGGAACTAGAACGGAGAAGAGTATACCAACTGATTCTACCAATGCGATATAACGACCATTGGTCAAACCGAGGGTACGAAAGGCACTTTGAAATCCATGCAACAAATGCCAAGCCAAGGCAAAACATCCCAGCACATATAAAATTACTACGACCAGATTTCCCTGAAATACCTGCAGCATTTCACCGAATAGATTATGATACTCTTTTCCATCGATCATAACCGGATCGAGTCCGGTTATACGACTAGGCACCCAGAAATGGGCAATGTGCATTACTAAGAAAAGAAATAAAAGAGTGCCCAATAAACCCATGCTGCGACTATACCATTTGCTACCCTTATTACCCATAGGCACCGCATATCCCTTTTTGCGGGCAGAGCGGTTCGACAACTCGAGCAACCATCCTTGTACAATGTGTAGGATAATACCGGCAAAAAGTCCAATCTCCAAAATACGGGGCACCGCATTAGATCCCATAAAGTGAGCGGCCTTATTGAACATAACACCGCCATCCATTGCAAAGATGCAAGCATTAAGCCCTACGTGCACAATAAGAAAGAGGATCAAAAAGATTCCGGTAAGCCCCATTATCCACTTTTTGCCTACGGAAGAAGTAAATAACTCAGACCATTTCATCAGAATAAAATTTAAAAAATTTAGCTACTGGCACGGGTTGTCACAGCAATCGTACGTGGTGCAAAATTAACACCGCAAAGCCGAAAATCAGCTAAAAGATTGATCGAATGATAAATTTTGGCTAACGCAACAGGTGCGGACCAAGCAGCGCCTCTACTTTTCGCAGCAAATGAAAGGGGCGATACGAACGCCATTCAGGTATATTAAAAAGTTCTATAAAGTGATGGTTGCCGACCTGTTTAAACTCAATTTCTGACTGCGAGGGCATATTTAAACAAACAGCCCAGCCGCCTGATTCCCGGAGATCTTGTGCCAATTCTTCGTAATAATCAGTGCCGTCACTATGAAAATTCAGCACGTTCTCCGCAACCAGTATAAACTTATGCACAGAAGCATCAGCAAAACGCTCTAAGACGCCCCGCTTTAATAGCATAATATCATTTTCGAGGGCATCGTTCCACTCCCCTATTAATTCTATGATAACGTAACGCTCTTCATAATCGGCCAGCAACACTTTGCAATAAAGCGTGCGGCTTCCAAATTCATCCCACTGTGGATGGATATAGTAATTATAGATGGTTTGAGAAAATTCAAACTCCGAGTAGGTTTTACCGAAAAAAGGAGAGCGAGTATCTTCTTCGCTAACATAAATGTGTTGCCAGTTATAATATGGCTCCAGCGTATGCATGACGGGTTACTTTCCTTCTAAGAATTGAAGCGCCTTTTTGACACTTCCCTTGCTCAACAACAATTCCCTGGCCTCTTGGTAATGTGCAAGACCTGATTTTTCCATCAGCATCTTGGTACCGCGGTCTACCAGTTTGTCATTGCTAAGTTGCATATTGACCATCTTATTATCCTCTACACGCCCTAGTTGTATCATAACAGCCGTAGAGATCATATTGAGTACTAATTTCTGTGCCGTACCACTTTTCATACGAGTGCTACCGGTCACAAATTCTGGCCCTACTACTACTTCGATTGGAAAATCGGCAGCAGCACTAACGGGCGAATTTGGATTACACGAAATACTTCCGGTCACAATACCTTTTTGCCGGCAAGTCTCCAATGCCCCAATCACATAGGGCGTGGTACCACTCGCTGCAATGCCCACTACTACGTCGCGCTCAGATACCTCATATTCGAGCAGATCTTTCCAACCCTGCTCCTTGCTGTCTTCGGCAAATTCCACCGCTGTTGTAATGGCCTTCTCGCCTCCAGCAATTAGACCTATGACCAACCCGTAAGGAACCCCGAATGTAGGAGGACACTCACTGGCATCTACAATTCCAAGGCGGCCACTGGTACCGGCTCCGATATAGAAAAGACGCCCACCCATCAACATCTTATCGCTGATAGCCTCAATAAGTTTTTCGATTTGAGGAATGGCCTTCTTAACGGCCCCCGCCACCGTACTATCCTCGTTGTTGATATGCATCAGCAACTCGGAGACCGGCATTTTTTCGAGATGATGGTACGAACTGGATTGTTCTGTTATACGTTCAAAGGACATGGCAGGTTTTATGAATGATAGCGGACAAGCCCCTGCATGGGATGTTGCAGGATCTGACCAAGCTCAAATTCGTAAGCATGGCAAAGTTGCTGGATTATATCCCGAAATCCAAATGCGACCCCCCCCGTAAAATGAACGGGGTACTTCCAGACCTCTTTGTATTTACACAAGTGCTGAAAAAAGAAATCATTTAACCCATCCTCGATAATATTCTCTACCATGTAATGGCCTCGATTCTCGGCCAAAAATCGAGTATAGCCAGCCAGATAACGGTTGGGTAACGGCTTTTTGTAGACGCTTTCTAAGATCTCTGGGGCGGTGGTTACAAAAGTGGCATCGAAGCGGGACCTTAGATCTTCATCGAAGGTGTTATACAGGTAATACTGAATAACCTTCTTTCCCAAATAGGCCCCACTTCCTTCATCTCCCAAAACATACCCAAGCCCTGGGCTGTTACGAACAATCTTTTTTCCATCGTAATAACAAGAGTTGGACCCGGTACCTAATATGCAGGCAATGCCCTTTTGCGTTCCACAGAGTGCGCGAGCTGCTGCCATCAAGTCGTGAGTAACAGTTGTTCTCGACTCAGGAAATACTTGTTTCAATGCTTTTCTCACCGAGCGCACATTATCTGGGTTGGCGCAGCCGGTTCCATAATAAAAGATATCTGTAATTCCCCGGGTACGAACAGAAGGCCATAGTTCTTTTTTCAGTAACGAAACAATCTGTTCTGTAGAAAGAAAATATGGGCTGATCCCTTGGGTAAAAACTGTTTTTTTCTTACCCTTTTCGAGCACACACCACTCCGTTTTTGTAGCGCCGCTATCTGCAATTAATGTAACAACCGCCATATAGAAATCTTAGTGAGTACAGAGGGGGTTTAGCCTCAAATCCAGTAATTTGCGTCAAATTACACAATAAGCGCAATAATGAGCAATAAAAAATGGGACTGGGCCCTGCCACTGCTGATTTCTGGTGTGCTAATAGCAGGCATGTGGCTGGGGCATCGCCTTACGCTCAAATCGGGGCTGGGACTATTTCAGAAAAATAAAGGAAGCGCTTTGCAACAGACCCTCGATCTGATGCGGCTTCACTACGTAGACACCTTAAAGATCGACAGCATTGAACAACTTTCTATCGAGCAATTAATGGATCACCTCGATCCACACTCTGTTTACTTGGCCCCACTGGCATTACAGGCAGCCAACGAAGAGCTTTCCGGCAATTTTGAGGGAATTGGTGTAGAGTTTGCTGTGCGAAAAGACTCCGTACTCATCACCCATGTAATTCCAAAAGGACCAAGCAGTAATGCCGGGCTGGAACCCGGAGACCGCATTATAAAAGCTGGCGACTCCTCTTTATTGCAAAAAGAGCTAACCGCAGAAAGGGTAAAAGACTTGATTAGAGGACCCAAAAAATCCAGCATCACTCTTGAGTTGGTCAGAGATGGAAAGAAAATAAAAAAAACTATTATTCGTGGAGAGATACCCTTTCCTGCTGTTGATGTGGCATATTTAATAGATGACACTACCGGATACATCAAACTAAATCGCTTTTCAGAAAATAGCTACGAAGAATTTATGGAAGCGCTCGAAGAGCTGCTTCAAAAAGGAATGCTTCAATTGCTCTTAGACCTACGTGGCAACGGAGGTGGATTTATGAACGAAGCCGTAGATATGGCCGATGAATTTCTGGATGCCGACAAATTGATCGTATACACAGAGGGAGCTCACTACGCTAAAAAAGAGTACCGCTGTAAAAGGCCCGGTCTTTTTGAAAAAGGAAAATTGATGGTATTGGTCGATGAAAACTCTGCCAGCGCCAGCGAAGTTCTGGCAGGAGCCTTGCAAGACTGGTGCAGGGCTACCGTTGTGGGTATGCCCACTTTTGGAAAAGGACTGGTACAAGAACAATTCGAGCTTAGTAACCGATCCGCAATTCGACTTACAGTGGCCCGTTACTATAGCCCGCTCGGGCGAAGCATTCAGCGCTCGTATCAAGATGGTAACGAGGCCTATCATGAGGCGGCCGTAAACAGATCTTTGCATCCATTACCAATTAAGATCAATGACACTAGCAAGGTTCGGGCACAAAAAAGATTCTTTACCACTTGTGGCGATACTCTCTACAGTGGTATGGGTATTATCCCCCATGTGCTGGCCGGTCCACGTTTTAGCCCCGATAGCAAGGAATGGCTCTTATTGACGAGTGGAAGCTTGCTAGAGGATTTTACACTAGAATTTTATACTCGTCATCGAAAAGATATAAAAGCCATTACTTCTCCTGAGTCTTTATTCAACGCCACAACACTGAGTGATCAGTTTGCACGTGAGTGGACCCGCTATGCGCCACAGGCTGGCTCATTAGCTCCCGAAATAATGGTATACCCCTTAGCACGACTAGCGCGATATCGCTGGGGCAATAGCGGGTACTATAAGGTCGTAAATAGGCAAGACCCTGTCATTGAAAGTGCCCGAAAAAATCTATCTCGATAAATGCTGCCACTATGGATATCAAAAACAATATTTTAGAAACAATTGGTAATACGCCGCTTATCAGAATCAATAAACTGGCTAAAGACGTTAATTGTCCGGTACTGGCGAAAGTAGATTATTTTAATCCGGGAAATTCGATCAAAGACAGGATGGCACTTAAAATGGTAGAAGTGGCCGAACAAGACGGGCGACTTAAACCCGGTGGCACCATCATAGAGGGAACCAGTGGTAACACTGGAATGGGTCTTGCGTTGGCGGCGGTGGTAAAAGGCTATAAGTGCATCTTTGTAACCACCGATAAGCAATCTAAAGAGAAGGCAGACATACTTAAAGCTGTTGGGGCCGAGGTAATCGTATGCCCTACTAATGTGCTCCCAGAGGATCCACGCAGTTACTATAGTGTGGCGGCCCGATTGGCCAGAGAGATCCCAAATTCTTGCCACATGAATCAATATGATAACTTGGCTAACCGACAAGCACATTACGAATCCACAGGCCCGGAAATCTGGCGTCAAACCGACGGTAAAATCACACACCTGGTATGCACAGCCGGCACCGGAGGCACTATCACCGGAACGGCCATGTATTTGAAAGAACAAAACCCAGCTATAAAAATTTGGGCCATTGATGTCTATGGATCGTTACTCACCAAATACTTTCGCACCGGAGAGATCGATATGAACGAGGTAAAGCCCTACATCAGTGAAGGCTTCGGCGAAGACTTTGTACCCAAGAACTACGATATGCGCTATATCGATCATTTCGAACAAGTCACCGACCGCGATGGCGCCGTAATGGCTAGAAAACTTGCCAAAGAAGAAGGCCTTTTTTGCGGTTACAGCGCCGGCAGTTGCCTTCAAGGTTTGCTGCAGCTAAAGGGCTCTTTAAAGAAAGACGATCTGGTAGTATGCATTTTGCATGACCATGGCAGCCGGTATGTAGGTAAGATCTACAACGATCAGTGGATGATGGAAAGAGGCTTTTTAGATGTAAAGACTATCCGCGACATTGTTAGCGCCAGAGGTGCCAAAAAACTCATTAGTGCTGCCCCAGAGCATACAATTGCAGATTGTGTAGAGTTGATGAAAAAATATGACATAGAGCAGATTCCGGTAATGCAAGAGGGAGAACCTATCGGGTCAATAAGCCAGCAGGGGCTCTTTAAAAAGATCTTCGATGACCCGGGTCTTAAAACCGCTACCGTTACCACTGTCATAGAGCCGGCTTTTCCAGTAGCTGCTTTTGATACACCGGCCGAGAAGCTACGCTTATATATCAATAAAGAAAATGGAGCAGTAATGGCAAAGGATGAGGCTGGAAACTACCATATCATCACAAAATATGATGTGATTGCTGCATTGGGCAACTAATGTGTCGGCTCCCCCCTTTTTTTTAACTTGCATCCACTTATACCATAAAATCAACAACTATGAAAAAATACACGGCGGGCGTACTTTTCGGAGAAGAGCTGGCAGCCCTTTATCAAGATGCCAAAGACAATCAATTTGCACTGCCTGCTGTTAATACCATTGGTACCAACAGCATCAATGCCACCCTCGAAACCGCCGCTAAGGTCAATTCTCCTGTCATCATCCAATTCTCCAACGGCGGAGCTCAATTTATAGCCGGAAAAGGGATGCCTAACGATCAGTTGCAAGGAAACATCCAAGGAGGTATTTCCGGTGCCTTGCATATTCATAACGTTGCCAAGTATTATGGCGTGCCAGTGGTGCTGCATACCGATCATGCGGCCAAAAAGTGGTTGCCATGGATCAGTGGTCTGCTCGATGCCGGCGAGCAATTTTTTAAAGAAAAAAAACAACCCTTGTTCAGCTCTCACATGCTCGATCTGAGTGAGGAGTCTATCGAAGAAAATATTAGCACCTCGGTGCAGTATTACAAAAGAATGAAGCCCCTCGGAATGAGCATAGAGATCGAACTGGGTGTTACCGGTGGCGAAGAGGATGGGGTCGACAACTCGGATATAGAAAATTCTAAGCTCTATACGCAACCCGAAGATGTAGCCTATGCTTTTAAAGAGCTTAGCCAAGTGGGTAACTTATTTACTGTTGCCGCGGCCTTCGGAAATGTCCATGGCGTATATAAGCCAGGAAATGTAGAGCTAAGACCAGAGATTCTCCACAATAGCCAGCAATACATAGAAACGCAGTTAAAAACGGGCCCTAAACCCGTCTATTTTGTCTTTCATGGCGGAAGCGGCTCTCCCCAGCACCAAATTCGCGAGGCCATCGGCTACGGAGCCATCAAAATGAATATCGACACCGATCTTCAATGGGCATTCTGGGAAGGGGTCCTTACTAACTACAAAAAGAATGAGGCCTACCTGCAAGGACAACTGGGTAATCCCGAAGGAGAAGAAAAACCCAATAAAAAATACTACGACCCCCGGGTATGGTTGCGCAAGGGAGAAGAGGCCTTTTGCAAGAGACTAGAAATCGCCTTCGAAGACCTCAATTGTATTAACCGCAATCAATAAGTAATAGCCACTGAGCGCTTGACACTCAAAATATCCCTCATCACTTTTACGCCCTGATCGAGGTATATATCTTTTTTCAGATTGCCGATCCAGCTGTTAAAACGCTCCTGCTTGGCTGTATCGGGCGCATATTTGTTTTCTTCTCCCGTCAGAGGAAAGACTACTATTGGAGTGCGCAACTGTTGTAATTTTTCGAGCTTTTTAACGTTGGCCTTTACCTTTTCTTGTTCTTGCTGGTAATCGCTTAGCAACAAAGGATATTTTTTATCGTTTTGCTCAGCCAACCATTGGGCCGTTTGCCCGATAAGAATAAAAGTAGAGTCCTGCGCCAGTCGTTTTTCCCCCATTTTTTTTACCACCTCGTAATCAAAACCGGGTGTCCAGGTTATAAATGGGGTCTTAGAGATTTGATCCCATGGTAATGCAGAAGGGGTATCTTTTTCGCGCAGTTTCATGTACTCGTAATTATCCGGAATTACAATGTCGGCCTCAACGCCCCGCAGTTGGGTAGAGGCACCGGTTACCCGATAAAACTTTTGCAGTGTTAGCTTTACGGAACCCAACTCGTCGCTGGTCGAAGAAAACCCATACACCGGATCAAGCCCTATATTTCGCTGTACGGTACCCTTACCAAAGGTGGAGCTACTACCAATGACAAGTGCCCTCCCATAATCCTGCATTGCGGCAGCAAAGATCTCTGAGGCAGATGCGCTAAACTCATTGACCATAACAACCAACGGTCCATCATAGAGCACAGATCGATCTCTGTCGCTCAGCACGCTGGCCTGACGATCTCTGTCTTTGACTTGCACGATTGGACCCTCTGGAATAAAAAGTCCGGCCATTTGTACCACGTCGTAAAGCGAACCACCTCCATTATTACGCAAATCCAATATGATGCCAGCTACCCCCTCTTTCTTTAGCTTTTCTAGCTCTTTGGCTACATCGGTATAACAACGCCTTCCTTTCGGATCATCAAAATTGGCATAAAAGTCGGGCAGAAAAATATAACCGAACTTGGTATCCCCCTCTTTTAGCAAGGCGCTGCGCGCATAGCCCTCATCTTGCACGATCTTTTCACGAATCATGGCTACTTCCTTAACATCGCCTGCTGGCTTTCGGATGGTAAGGCGCACCTCGGTGTTCTTCTTTCCCCGAATTAGCTTAACGGCATCGGTGGTCATAAATCCAGTAAGATCAACTGGCTCCTCTTTTCCCTGTCCTACTTTTAAAATGATATCTCCCGATTGAATCTGTCCAGACTTGTATGCAGGACTACCCGTAACCACGCTGGTAATTTTAATATTTCCATCGTCATATTGAAGCATGGCACCAATGCCAAAAAACTCACCACTCATCTCTTCGTCGAAATAACGCTTATCAACAGGGGGCATAAACTCGGTATGTGGATCCATGGAGGTGGTAATCGTATTGACCAGTAAATTAAACTTGTCATCTTGATTGAACTTAAGCCGCCATCTGTCGAATGAACGATCCATTAGCTTACTTACTTTCTCGCGCGCTTCTCTTTCGAGCGTCGAATCGGCCTTAACCACAAAACCATCCTTCGATTTGTTGCTGGCACGCAGCTCGAGCGCATCGGCATAGCGCTCAAGGGTCATAAACTTCAATTTACGCCTCCAACGATCCATTCGCTCTGCGTCGGTGGCCGGAAAAGGAAGCTTGTCTGCATCCAATTCTGCTTGCTCTTTAATTGAAAAGTCAAATGGCTTAGCCAAGAACTCTTTCGAGATGGTGGCCGCCTCCTCCATTCTTGTATCAAAAATCGTAGCTGCTTTTTTAAAGAAAACTACGGAAGCTCCTTTTAATTCTTCGTCTATTGTGTTTTCATAGATCCGTAACTTCTCTATATCCGAACTCAGCAGCATATTTTTTTCGGGATCCAACTCTTCTAGGTAGCGCTTGAATATCTTTTGCGAAAAGGCATCATTGATGGGCTGCGGACTAAAGTGCCCTTCCTCTAACATGCGGCCTACCAAGACCATAATTTTTTCGTACCGACCAGGGGGATCAGCCGGTCCATTATTTCCCACAGCATGCAACGTTAGATAACCCAATCCGGCCAACAGTAAGATCAAAATCGGTATTCGCTTCATATTCAACCAGTATTTTAAAGAGAGATACATGATATCAAAAATAGTATAAAATGATGGGTGTTTTTTTGGCATCTGCGAAAGTTGCTTACCTTTGCATTTCTTTAACCGAAAAAGCCTCTACAGCGGTATTTTGGTTGATTACGGTGGCTATAGCTCAGTTGGTTAGAGCATCAGATTGTGGTTCTGAGGGTCGCCGGTTCGAGCCCGGTTAGCCACCCCAAAGACCCCGTCGATATGGCGGGGTCTTGCATTACAAGTTTACTATGCAGTATTGGCAGATTTTTTTAATCTTGATCTCCGGCTTTATTGGGTGGATTACCAATTGGATCGCCATCAAAATGCTTTTTCATCCCCGCAAGCCCATCAACATACTGGGAATAACCATCCAAGGCATTTTTCCTAAGAATCAATCTCAATTTGCCCAAAAGCTGGGCAAGCTGGTAAGTGGAGAATTTCTATCGTTTTCAGATATAGAAAATAAGATTAGCGAGCCAACTAATATCCACAAAATGATGCCGCTGATCGAATCGCATATCGACACATTCCTAAAAGAAAGGCTAAGCGAACAACTGCCAATGATTAGCATGTTTATAGGAGATAAGACCATTAGCCGTCTTAAAAGCACCTTTATGCAAGAGATCGAAACGCTATTGCCTCCTGTTATGAAATCTTACGCGGGTCAACTTAAGAATGACTTAGATCTCGAGGCCATCATTACCCAAAAAGTAGCCCATTTCTCTTCTGATCGACTAGAAGAACTACTCTACCAGATTATGGCTAAAGAATTTCGCTTTGTGGAATGGGTAGGCGCTGTGATTGGATTAATTATAGGCTCGCTTCAGGTGTTGATTACCACTTTGGCCAATTGAACATTTTCCATTCATACTTGTTATCAACCACCGATACTAAATTGCCTGAGGCCCAAAGGCTTAAACAAATTTTTTCGTCTAAATGCAAAATTCTTTCATGAAATATTTCTACGCTCTTTTTCTGACCTTGATTCCCTCACTTTTTGCGCTTTCGCAACCTCCCATGGGTATGAGCCGAGGCAATACTTCTGGAGCAGCCAGACCCCAGCTCAATGGCAACTTTTATGGTAAAGTACTAGAGGCAGCAAGCGGAAAACCGATTGAGTATGCTTCGGTACAACTGCTACAAAACAAATTAGATACAGCGACCAAAAAAAGAAAAGACCAAGTAATCGCGGGGATGCTAACTCGAGCCAATGGAGAATTTCGACTTGAAAATATTCCCGCTTTTGGGCAATACAAACTTCGAATCAACGTAGTGGGCTATACGACCTACGAACAAACCATAGGATTCGATATTAAAATGCCACAAGGAGGCAATGCCGATTTCTCGGCTATGCTTTCGGCCCTCGATAAAGACTTAGGCAACATCAAAATCAGTATCGCCGAAAAAACACTCGAAAATGTAACCGTAAGTTCCGGCACTTCCGGTCTTAAATTGGGTATAGACCGAAAAGTGTTTGGAGTAGACAAAAATATTGTCTCAGCGGGCGGAACAGCGGTGGATGTAATGCGTAATGTGCCCTCTATTAACGTTGATATTGATGGTAATGTAACCATGCGCAATAATACGCCGCAACTCTTTGTAGACGGAAGACCTACCGTACTGACCCTTGAGCAAATTCCCGCCGATGCCATAGAGTCTGTAGAGATCATCACCAACCCTTCGGCCAAGTTTGATGCTTCTGGTGGAACAGCGGGTATCTTAAATATCATTCTAAAGAAAAACAAACGAGTCGGTTATAGCGGTAGCATTCGCAGCAACATCGACTCACGGGCCCGAGTTGGCTTGGGAGGCGATATCAACATACGTCAAAATAAAATCAATGTATTCGCCAGCGCTAATTTTAACCAGCGAAAGTCGATCAGTAACGGACTTACCGACCGAACCACCCTTATTACCAACCCAAATACGATGCTGCATCAAGAAGACGAGAGTATCAGTGTGGGATACTTCATGTTCTTCAGGGCCGGACTTGATTACTTCATCAATAACAGAAACACCTTCTCTGTATCCGTGAATAAGGGTGGCGGGCAGTTCAAGCCGACCAACGTCGGAGATATTTCGATCGATTCCATGTTTATTAATCCCAAAAAATCGCTCAGCCAGCGTAATTCTTATTCGAACAGCGAATTTGCCTTTACTGGGGTTACTACGAGCTTTAAGCATTTATTTCCACGCGCTGGAGAGGAATGGTCGATCGACCTCACCTACAACCTAAGTAACAGTACCAATTTTAACCAGATCACGACCTACTATTACGACAATCCACTTTCGTCTTTTTTCAGAACAGCGGCGCAGCAGCAAGATGGCACCGGAGATAACGACAACCTGGTGATTCAGACTGACTATGTACGCCCGCTTGGCGATAAATCGAAATGGGAGGCCGGATTGCGAGCGCAATTTAGAAATGTTGACAACCGCAACGACTTCTATCTGGCTAATGGAAGTGCCCTTTTCTATATTCCAGCTTTGTCAGTTAACTTTAACAGTCACGACAATGTGCTGGCTGCCTATAGCACCTATTCTAACCAGATCAAAAATTTTGGGTATCAGCTAGGACTTAGGGTCGAAAGCAGTCGCTATGATGGCGTCTTACCAGACTTAAACCAACAATTCAGCATCGACTTTCCGGTGAGTCTTTTTCCCAGCGTTTTTCTGACACAGAAAATGAAAAAGAATCAAGATCTGCAACTGAACTATACACGCAAGATCAATCGGCCTAACTTCTTTCAACTCTACCCCTTTACCGACTACTCCGATTCGCTTAACCTCAGCCGCGGCAACCCCAACTTGATACCCGAGTTTACCAGTTCTGTCGAACTCTCCTATCAAAAAACCTTTACTAATAAAGACAACTTTATTGCATCAGCCTATTTTAAGCATACCGATAATCTAATTACCCGCTACCAAGACAAAGAAATCAGTGCCACCTCGGGAAAAGAGGTATTAATTAATACGTTCATTAATGCCAACAGTAGCTATGTTACTGGCCTCGAGCTGGTTTCAAAGAATAAAATGAGGCCTTGGTGGGACCTGACCTCTAATTTTAACCTTTTTACCTCCGTTATTAGACTAAGTGACCCAACACTGGCCAATATAGACCCATTTGCCTCCTTCTTTATCAAACTCAACAATAGCTTTAAACTTCAGAAAAGTCTTACCCTACAACTATCTGGTGAGTATCAGTCTCGTTCGGTATTACCTCCCGGTGGCAGTGGCGGTGGCGGTGGTGGCCGCTGGGGCGGTGGCATGGGCGGCATGTTCGGAGGAGGAATGTTTGGTCAAACAAGTGCCGCGCAAGGATATCAAAAAGCCAACTATTTTGTAGATGCGGCTCTTCGTTTTGAATTCGGAAAAACAAAGCAGGCTAATATCTCTTGGAATATCAATGATATTTTCAGAACGCGCAGACAGCAGATCTTCTCTTCTTCTGCCCTTTTTGTACAAGATGTCTTTCGTCGTCGAGATCCCCAGTTAATGCGATTAAACTTTGGCTGGCGGTTTGGAAAATTCGATCCCAATCTGTTTAAACGTAAAAGCAACAGGTTGATGGGCGAAGGCATGGAAAATATCAATATGTGAGCATAGCAAAAAGGCTTCATATCGTTTGTCCAGAGGCCCCCTGGCCCCTTACCAGTGGAAGCCAAATCGATATGTTCTATCGCATTAGAAGCTTACATGCTGGGGGCATTAGTATTATTCTCCATTATTTTTCTTTGCCTGGAGAAAGACATCCTACCGAGCTTAACCCCTTTTGTGAGGCTATTCACATATATCCACTGGTCAAAAGAGGATCTAGCCGATTGCCAGATAGTATTCGGCTTCGCATGGATCCTGACCTACTGTCTAGGTTGCGGCAAGACCAATATCCGATTTTACTAGAAGGATTATTTTGTTGCGGATTTATCGATAAACTGGTCGACACAGAACGAAACATTGTGGTGCGTATTCAGCAATTACAGCATCGCTACCTACAAGAAAAGGCCAAGAAGACCCAACATCCACTAGAATGGATGCGATGGCTGCTACAAAGAAAAAAAATACTTCGCTTTAAACGACATTTACCCTCAACACCGGTCTATGCCTGTGTAAATGAGGGGCAAACCGACTATTACAAATCGCAATTGGGTATCGAAACGGCTATTTCATTACCGGTATTCTCTCCTTACGCAACCGTGCGCTCCAAAGAGGGTCTTGGCAGTTTTTGCCTTTTTCAAGGCAACCTGTCTGAGAAAGAAACAGAAAAGATTCTCGTTTGGCTACTGACCAAGGTTTTTTCCAGAGTGCATATTCCCTTTGTGATCGCAGGTAAAAACCCATCGGCCCGTATCGAAAAATTAGTGCATTTATATCAGCACACTTGCTTAGTAGCCAATCCCGGAGAAGCTGAACTAGACGATCTGATTCAAAAAGCACATACCCACGTACTCCCCTCTTCTGTAAGTGCCGGCACCAGCCTTCGGTTACTACATGCAGTCTCGATGGGAAGACATTGTATCTGTAACGCCAATGCACTAAAAGACTCTCCTCTCAAAGAGGCTTGCTACAGCGCAGAAACCGCAGCTGGTATCGCCTCTCTGATTACACAATTACAGCATCGCTCCTTTGGAGAAGAGGAAATCCTTATCAGAAAGAGACTTTTACAAGAGACTTTTGACAATCAAAAAAATACGGCTACCCTTATTGGATATTTATGGTAGCATTATCGACTACCTTGCCCTGTTCGGTACGTATCAAACGAGCAGGGAATTTTTGTACCACTATATAATCGTGTGTCGCCATTACCACGGTGGTATTGTAATCGCGACAAATATGAAATAATAGTTTCATGATCTCGTCGGAGGTCTCTGGATCGAGATTTCCGGTAGGCTCATCAGCTAAGATCAACTTGGGAGAGTTAAGTAACGCACGTGCAATATCGACGCGTTGCTGTTCGCCACCGCTCAACTCAAACGGCATCTTGAACCCCTTTGATTTGAGTCCTACCTTATCGAGTACATCCGCTATCTTTTCGTTCATTAATCGTTCATCGGTCCAGCCCGTAGCACGTAAAACAAACTTGAGATTATCATTGACGTTCCGATCGGTGAGTAATTGAAAATCCTGAAAAACCACGCCCAAGTTACGGCGCAGATAAGGCACCTTCTTCCAATCTAATTCCTTTAGCGAAAAACCTGCCACGGTGGCCTCACCTTCTACCAACGGCAATTCGCCGTATAGTGTCTTTAGTAAACTAGATTTACCAGTACCGGTCTTTCCTACCAGATAAACGAACTCTCCTTTGTTGACCTGTAGATGCACATCGGCCAATACCAATCCGGAGCCCTGGTAGATGTTTACGTGTCGAAGGTCAATTATAGCGTCAGACATAGAGGAGTTTTATGCAAAATACTATCATTTAATCTCAAAAGTTCAAAATTGAAGTCGTTGCGAGCCCGCGACAATCTCGAGCGATTTAATCGTGGCTGACTCAACACGGCCAATGACCTGCGCCTCAACACCAAAGCTACGAGCAACCGTTATTATAGAATCAGCATTTGCCTCACTCGTATAGATCTCCATTCTGGTGCCCATATTAAAAACCTGATACATCTCGCGAGCGTCTGCCCCACTGGCCTTTTGTATAATTTCAAAGACGGGAGGTGGCGTTAATAAATTATCCTTAATCACTTTTAAGGGGGCCGGTAGATATTTGAGACATTTGGTCTGCCCGCCACCACTACAATGTACAAGCCCGTGAATAGCATCGAAATGGTCTGTGATTAAAGCAGCAAGAACAGGAGCAAAAGTGCGTGTGGGGCTTAACAATAGGTTTCCTATCGTTACAGACTGGTTATCGATAACGATCGTATCACTGAGTTGATGAGGCCCAATATAAACGACCGATTCATCTAGCCCATTATCGTAGGATTCCGGAAAACGGGCGCCATACGTCTTGTGCAAGCTATCATGACGGGCGCTAGTCAACCCATTGCTAGCCAATCCACTATTATAAGCCGATTCATAATTAGTTTGTCCATACCCTGCCAATCCAATAATTACATCACCGGGGGCGATCTTTTGATTGGTAATAAGCTTTGCCTTTGGCCATCGAGCCGTCATGGTTCCATTTACGGTAATTGTTCTAACCAGATCGCCTACGTCGGCCGTTTCTCCGCCGAGGTAATGAATATCGATGCCATACGGGCGCATCAATTCAAAAAAAGATCGAGTACCCTCTATGATCGCTTCGAGCACCTCGCCGGGTATCAATCGCTTGTTACGATCGATGGTAGAAGAAAAAAGCAACGGAGAGGTTACACCCACACAAAGCAGATCATCCAAATTCATTACAATGGCATCCTGCGCTATTCCTTTCCACAAAGACAGATCTCCTGTCTCGCGCCAGTACAAATAAGCCAAAATACTTTTGGTGCCGGCTCCATCAGCATGCATAATGTTGACCCAGTCTTTATCGTTGCACAAATAATCTGGATAGACCTTACAAAATGCGTCGGGATATAGCCCGGGATCTAGCCCGCGGGTGGCCTGGTGAACCTCCTCTTTTTGAGCCGAAACGCCGCGTTTTGAATAGAGTGACATGCTTAGTTGTAGCTATGAGTTTGAGGGACAAACTTACTGATTAATGCCCGTTCGGTCAACTCAAAACAGACAGCTATCTTTGCGACCCATGAAGGTCCATTTCGACTTAGAAAAGCTACCTGTTTTTACCCGTGCAATCGTTACGATCGGAACGTTTGATGGAGTGCACAACGGACACCGCCAAGTACTCGCTAAACTCACCAAAAAAGCCAAAGAAGTCGACGGCGAGTCGGTTATTATCACTTTTCACCCCCACCCCCGAAAAGTAGTGGCTTCGGCCATTTTAGGCATTAGGCTGATAAATACACTCGAAGAAAGAGTAAAGCTACTTTCTACTCTATCAGTTGACCATGTAGTGGTAGTTCCCTTTACCGATGCCTTTGCCAACCTTACCGCCGATCAATACATTGCTGATTTTTTGGTCAAAAAATTTAATCCACACACAATCATCACCGGCTACGATCACCAATTTGGAAGAGACCGGTTGGGCAACTTTCAACTACTAGAGCAAATGTCTGCCACCCATGGCTACCAACTAGAAGAAATCCCTAAACATGTGCTGGAACATATCTCGATTAGCTCTACCCGTATCAGAGAAGCCCTACTGCATAGCGAGATCGAAAAGGCCAATCGCCTGCTCGGCTATGCTTTTTTCTTTACCGGCATAGTGGTTCATGGCAATAAAATTGGTCGCACAATAGGCTACCCTACCGCCAACCTGCGAGTGGAAGACACCGAAAAAATAGTTCCCGGAAACGGCATCTATGCCGTCTACGCGCAACCTCAACACTACGACCAGGCCTTAAAAGGAATGATGAGCATCGGATTTAGACCCACTGTCGATGGAAAAAACAGGGTCTTAGAGGTGAATCTATTTGACTTTGACGAAGATATCTACGACCAGCAACTTACGGTCTATGTGCATCGCTACCTGCGATCCGAAAAAAAAATTCGAGCACCTGCCTGCACTCGTTGAACAACTGCATATCGACAAGGCGAATAGCCTTCAATTACTCTGATTAAAATTCGATCAGGTATTGTAATTTTTGTGGCTCATCAAAAAAATCATCGATATCAACACTAAGCGTAATTCTTTTTTTGTCTTCGGATAATTTTAACGAATTCCCTTCCACCTTGGTGGCCGGCCTAGGCAAATTGATCACATAGGTGGATTTCATCGAAAGACCCATTCCAGAAAGTTCGCGCATAGCCTTTAAAAACTCATCATTCTCGACACGAGCAAATCGCTCTTTATTAAGCACCCGCTTGATGCTCCCGGATGAAATAGAAAGATCGTAGTAATCCTCAAAGCTGCTCGGAGAGGGCATTTGCCGGCCTCCGGTCGGAAGCTTATCCCCTAGCTGACGACGGGCCGCATCGCCCAATAATTTACCAGCCAATGGTTGCATAAGTGCAGCCTGATCGTAATTATTAAAAGGCATACGGATGCCAGTTTTCATTTGATCGGCACTAGTATTCATTTGAATGGAGAGACTGGCCTGGGCCACAAGGGCTTTTTCTTCTGCGGATAGGCCAGCTAAGCTATCGGCGGTATTGACAAGTGAAATAATGGTATCCAGTTTTCGGCTGTCGAGTTCGGTAAGATTTTGCGCCGCTCCCATTTGGCGAGCGAGCCCCAGCAGATCACCCATATCGGTAGAAGAAGAAAAGACCCCGCCGCCATTATCGTTGAGTGTAATTTCTTGGGTATTATCCAAACAGCTGGCAAGCAAAAAAGCCAGGCAGACCAACCACAATAAGCGCCTATTCATAAAAAAGAATTAAAGAGGTGATAAAAGATGAGTCAATAAATTATAGCAAAATTTTCATAATTAATTCCCTAAGCAGCGCGGCATCAGAAGCTCCAGCCGTACCGATGCCGACCGATCTTAAATTATATTGATGCAGCAACAGCAGCACTCTCTCCGTTGCTACATAATCAAAATTACGAGCAGCCGCTTTATAATCTTTAAGAAAAAAAGGTGGGACTCCCAATGTGGCAGCAATCGTCTTGTCATCTCCCCCGCTTACTCCATAGAGCATAAAAACCTTTGAGAAAAATCCATATAAAGAAGGTAAGATTAATTGAATGGGGCCCGCTTTGGGATTACCCTCAAAATAGCTGATAATACGAAGACAACGAGCCGTGTCTTTCTTAGCTAGCGCCGTTTGCAGCTCAAAAACATTGTACTCTTTACTAATTCCCACATAGCGCTCAACATCATCTTCAGATATAGTCTTGCGTTCGCCTAAGTTAACAGCCAACTTCTCGAGTTCGTTCTCAATACGCTGCATATCCGAGCCAATATGATCGACAAGCAAGCTCAACGCCAGGGGTTGTATCGACAAACCCTTTTCGTGAACGAGCGATTCGGCAAAAGTGCGTAGATCCTGTTCATATAGTTTTTTAGTGCTGACCAAGACACCCTTGTCTTTGACAAGTTTGGCAAACTTGCGACGATTATCTAGCTTCTTTTCTTTGTAGCCGATAACCAAAACAGTGGAGTCAAGCGGCTGTTCCAGATACGACTCTAGCTTTTCGATGTCACGCATATGTTGCGCCTCTTTAATTAGCACCACCTGACGTTCGGCGAACATAGGATACCGTTTACAAGCATTGATCACGTCGGGCCAAGACGCATCGCGCCCATAAAATATACTTAGATTAAAAGAAGCCTCCGATTCGGATAGTAAACGTTGTTCTGCGTAATTCAACACCTGGTCTATATAATAGTCCTCCTCGCCCTCGATCCAATAAATGGGCTTGTACTTTCCCTTTTTCCAGTCGGCTATAATAGCTGCA
>CANGYW010000012.1 GCA_947458335.1 Chitinophagaceae bacterium
GTGAATCGATTACCTGCGCTTCGTAACGGAGCCATTCCTTCCATCTGTTTCTGACCTTTTCTTTGTTGATGTAGTGGTCGGCTAGTTTAATAAAAAGTGTATAGTGTCCAGCCTCGCTTTCCATAAATTTTCGATAGAATTTTCGCAAATAAGGATCTTGAAGTCCTTCGCTAAGTCTTTTAAAACGTTCGCAGCTTCTGGCCTCAATAAGGGCCATCGTTAGTAATTGATCTAATAATCTGCCCTCGGGACCGCCCCCTTTTTGCTGAAAGTCCAGCAGCGCGTTTACGTAGAGGTCTTTGCGCTGCTTGCCTAATCGCAGCCCTCTTTTATCTAACTCGGCCAGAACCGCGCGAAAATGACCCCATTCTTCGGTTACGATAGGTGAAAGCTCTTTAACGATTAGTTCGTGCATCGAATATCGTTGTATCAGTGAGATGCAGGTGGTAGCCGCCTTTTGTTCACAATAGGCATGATCGGTTAAAATATCCTCTAGCGAAAGGGCTGCCAAATCGACCCAGCGGGGATCGGTTGGTAATTGCAGCCGCAAAATGGTTTGGGTGTCGGTAGAATGATTCACTGGCCAAAACTAAGCTATCGTCTGATAATCAAGGGTAACGAGGGCTAAATTTGTAAAAAATCCACCCCTGAATCCTTGCTATTCAAGGCGTTTGTCTTACTTTTGCGGCCCTGATGTCGGATGAATCAGATAATCGGATGAAAAATTAAAATTTACCAAGATGCCTTTAGCAAAAGAAACAAAAGCAACTATTATCTCTCAGTACGCCGGTAATGCTACAAACACGGGTTCTATTGAGGGACAGATCGCTCTGCTCACCGAGCGGATCAGCCAGATCAGCGATCATCTTCAAGCCAACAAAAAAGACTTCTCTACACACCGCGGCCTTATGCAGCTGGTAGGTAAGCGTAAGCGTCTTCTCAATTACTTACAAAAGCATAACCTCAGTGGTTATCGTAAGCTGATTGAGCAGTTGGGAATCAGAAAATAATTTATTGGGATTGATGGATGGATTAGCCTGCTGTCTTTTTAAAAGAGACCAGCTGATGCTGATTGCCAGACACTGCTAATTCCCCTTCATTCTACTTGTACACCAGAGACACTGTCTCTAAAAATTTCGTGTATGTTACAACAACCTATTAGTAAAAAATTTGATATCGGTCAAGGTCGGATCGTTACGATCGAGACAGGCCGGATAGCCCGCCAAGCCGATGGTGCAGTTACCGTTTCTATGGGCAATTGCATGATCTTAGCCACTGTGGTAGCCAACCGCGAACCCAAAGAAGGGCAAAGCTTTTTTCCTTTGACCGTCGACTATCAAGAAAAATTCGCTGCAGCCGGACGTATTCCGGGGTCTTTCTTTAAACGCGAAGCAAAACTCAATGACTACGAGGTGCTTACCAGTCGTTTGATCGATCGCGCGCTTCGCCCGCTATTTCCCGAAGATTATTTCTGCGATGTGCAGGTGTTAGTCACCCTTGTTTCTAGCGATCCTGAAATTATGCCCGATGCATTGGCTTGCCTAGCCGCCTCTGCTGCTCTTGCGGTTTCTGATATTCCTATTAAAGAGATCATCTCTGAGGTTCGTGTCTCTCGTGTAGACGGGGAGTTCGTTATCAACCCGACACGCAGCCAAATGGAGAAATCTAATATGGATTTTATAATAGCCGCTACCGAAAAGAATCTGATGATGGTAGAGGGGGAAGCACAAGAGTGTAGTGAGGAAGATCTTTGTAAAGTGCTCGAACTAGCGCATGATGCCATCCGCATACAGGTAAAGGCCCAGCAAGAGTTAAGAGCGATGGCCGGAGTTACCACCAAAAGAGAGTATACAAAGCCCGCCTCAGACGAGGCGCTAAAGACTAAGATCTATGCTTTTGCACAACCCAAAGTGTATGAGGTGGCAAAAGGAAAATTAGGCAAGCACGAACGCTCCGACCGCTTTGATGCTATCAAGACCGAGCTGATGAGCTATCTTAAAAAGGAAGCTGGACTTTCTGACGAGGAGAGTTTACCCGACCTTACCAAGAAATTGGCTGGTGTTTATTATGGCGATCTGCAGTACGACGTAGTCAGAGATATGATACTCGATGAAAAGGTTCGCCTCGATGGCCGCGATCTCGAAACGGTTCGTCCGCTCGATATGGAAGTCGATGTATTACCTTCTCCGCATGGCTCATCTTTATTTACGCGCGGAGAGACCCAGTCGTTGACGACAGTTACCCTCGGAACGCCCATGGATGAATTGCTGGTGGAGAGTGCTGCTAAGTCCGTTGATTCCAAATTTTATTTGCACTATAATTTTCCTCCCTTCTCGACAGGCGAAGTAAAGATGATGCGTGGACAAAGCCGTCGCGAAGTAGGACATGGTAATCTTGCCCAGCGTTCGCTCAAGCAAATGATGCCTTCCGGAGACTTTCCATACACGGTTCGTGTGGTAAGTGATATTTTAGAATCCAATGGATCTTCTTCGATGGCTACGGTTTGTGCCGGTTCGCTGGCTCTGATGGATGCCGGTGTGGGTATTCCCAAGCACGTATCGGGAGTGGCCATGGGCCTTATTACCAAAGGAGATAAATATGCCATTCTAACCGATATCTTGGGGGATGAAGATCACTTGGGTGATATGGATTTTAAAGTGACAGGTACCCGCGATGGTATCTGCGGTGTGCAAATGGACATCAAGGTAGACGGCCTTAAGATGGAAGTGATGCGTAAGGCACTCGAACAGGCCCGTCGTGGTCGCCTACATATTTTGGATGCCATGTACACTTGTATTCCCGCTTCTCGAGAAGAGGTTAAGCCGCATGCACCCCGTATGGTCAAGTTGTTTATCGATAAAGAGTTTATTGGAGCCGTTATTGGACCCGGTGGTAAAGTGATTCAAGAGATTCAGCGCGAAACCGGAACTACAATTACTCTAGAAGAGATCAATAACAGAGGTGAGGTTAGCATTTTTAGTGTTAACAAAGAAGGGGTAGATAAAGCCGTATCGTGGATCAAGGGTATTGTTGCTGTGCCACAGATCGGCGACACCTATGACGCCGTTGTTAAGTCTATTATGCCGTTTGGCGCATTCGTAGAGTTTCTGCCTGGTAAGCAAGGCTTGGTTCACATTAGTGAGGTGAGTTGGAAGCGACTCGAAACACTCGAAGGACTAGTAAAGGAAGGTGATCCGATGAAAGTAAAATTGATCGGCACCGATCCCAAGTCTGGAAAGTTCAAGCTTTCGCGCAAGGCGCTGATCCCAAAGCCCGATCAGCAAACACCTGCTGAGAATGCCTAATCTGTAAAAAATGTAAGCCCTGCTTCGGCAGGGCTTTTTTATAACAAGTCGGCTCTTTTTATACGTTCCTATTTATGACAAGTTCGTACACCGAAATTACATTCATATCCGTATCTGCTGAGCAAATCGATACCTTGATCGCTTTGCTGGCAGAGGCCGGTTACGAGGGGTTTGAAGAAAGGGAGCAATCGTTGCTAGCTTACCTTCCTACCAAGCAATTCGACCCGGCAGAACTGGCACAGATAGTCGAGGCTTTTACAATCTCTTACACAGCAAAAGAGATACAATCCACCAATTGGAATGCACAATGGGAATCAAATTTCGAGCCCGTTACAATCGGTTCATTTTTGCACATTAGGGCCTCTTTTCATCCTCCAAACCTCAACACCCAACACGAGATCGTCATAACACCCAAAATGAGTTTTGGTACGGGGCATCATGCTACCACGCAGTTGATGGTAGCCGAGATGAGTAGGTTGAACTTACAAGGTCAAGAAGTATTTGATTTTGGAACTGGTACCGGTATTTTAGCAATTGTGGCCGCCAAGCTGGGTGCCCGTCGTGTAGTGGCCATCGACAACGATCCATGGAGCATAGAAAATGCCATCGAAAATATGGAAGCCAATAGTTGCGATCAGATAAAGATCGAGCTGGCACATCAACCTCCCCAGTCTGATAGCTTCGATTGTATTGTCGCCAATATCAATCTCAATGTTCTAGTAGACTATATGTCCGATCTGGTTCGCTTGCTTCGCAAAGGAGGACATTTACTATTAAGTGGTCTGCTTATTTCTGATCGTGCTCTTATAGAGCCTGTCTGCACGTCTAGTGGTCTTCGCGTGGTATCAGTTAAAGAACAAGGGGACTGGATGATGCTGCGGCTGGCATATTAACAAATTGTCATATTTTTGTTAAGTCAGTTTGTGATGAATGAGTTCCTGCTAGCCCTCATTGCCTACCTTTTGGGTAGTGTTCCCTCGGCCGTACTGGTCAGCCGTCGTTTTTTTGGTATCGATATTAGAGACTACGGAAGTGGAAATGCCGGAGCTACAAATGTCTACCGAGTGCTTGGGCCTAAATGGGGGACGCTCGTAATGGTCGCAGATATGCTAAAGGGGGTGATGGCAGTTCAACTAGCCCTGTTGCTACCCGATTATGAGCCCGAGGGGATCGCTTTTCAAAATCTGCAGACCTTGTTGGGGCTGGCCGCAGTACTGGGGCATATCTTTCCGATTTGGGCCGATTTTAGGGGAGGAAAGGGGGTAGCCACGATATTTGGAATGGTGCTGGGTATCTCTCCACTCACGGCCGTAGGTTGTGTGAGCATCTTTTCGCTGGTGCTGTTCTTAACCCGCTTTGTTTCGTTAAGCAGCATACTCGCCAGTATTAGCTTTCCCATTTTTATTCTGGTGGTTTTTAATGTCGATAATCCGTTGTATCGCGTTTTTGCTATTACCATAGCCTTGGTGGTCTTGCTTACCCACCAAAAGAATATTGGTCGCTTATTAAAAGGCAAAGAAGGTAAACTCCCCATTTTAAAAGGTCGCGATCGCCGTCGGGAGCAGCGCAACAAATTGCGCTAGTTTAATCTATTGATTTTCAGCATTTATCTTGATCAATTTCTACTTCTATCGTAGATTTTCACAGTATAATTTGAGCTAATTAGGCGAAAAATCGTTATTTTTACAACCCTGCTAAACTTTGCCTATGTCACAACATTTGTTTGATAAATTGCAATTGGCCGACGAAAAAAATCTCTTGATCCAGGGCCTTCCTTCCTCTATAGAAAAACAATTCAGTAAACTTTCCTTTGCTAAAAATATGACTCCGTTGCTCAAAAGCAGAAAGATCGATTTTGCTTTGGTGTTTGCAGTTAACGAGAATCAACTCAATGGTATTCTGAGAGATGTGATGCCTTCTTTAAAGGAAAATTCTAAGTTTTGGGTAGCCTATCCCAAGAGCACATCCAAAATTGTGACCGACCTTAATCGTGAAACTAGCTGGAACCAGCTTACTGGTGGCGGTTACGAAAGTATCGAGCGTGTAGAGCTGGATCATGTGTGGAGTGCGCTGCGCTTTACCCGTTGTGAAGTGGCTGTGGCTAGCGAATAATAACGCTTCCTGCCTGCCTGCCTAATGCCATCTCCATTTGTTTTAAATGGTCGTGTGTTTGCAAAAGCACGCTGAACTCTTCGGCACTATGCTGCTGTTCCATATCACGCTGGTTTTCGAGCAACATTCGCTTGATTTTGCGAAGCTTCAGGTAATGAATAGCCGACAAGATTGCTTCGGGAGAACGATCTTCTTCGGCCTTTAAAAATTGTTGAAGGCTGCTTTCTTGTCCTGCTGATAGGGTAGCGATAAAATGATCGTAGTCCTGTTCGAACAATTTTGACTGGTATCCCGTTTGTTGGCTAAACTCCGTTTTCCAACGACTGCTTTCTTCATGTGGAAATTGAATGAGCGAAACGGCCAAGGCGCTAAGTTGTTGATCGGGGTGCTGTACAAAATACTGAGGCCCCTTAGGATCTTCTCCTTGCGAACGAAGGGTGCGGTAGGTAGTAAAAAGTTTTTGAACTTCTTGATTCTCTAAGAGACTCTCATCTGCGATCTCCTCCAAAATAAAGTCGCTAACTTTTTGCGACGCATTCCAAGGTCGATGTCCATATTCTAGTAAAATGCGAGCTACCTCTTTTTCTTGCAACTCATCGCGAAATAGTAGCAAGAAGGTGGCGTCATCAAATCCGCTAGCTGCCGATTTTTGTGCATTTTCTTCGATCACTACCGAAGAGAGGGGCGTTGCCTTTCGCTCTTGGGCCTGAATGCGATCGCGGATATATTTATTAACGAGCGTATGAAGACCAGCCTCGTCAATTTTTAATACGGCCGCGCATTGCTTTATATAGTCTTGCTGTTTGGTAAAGTCCTCGGCCTTATTGATACGAGAGATGGTCTCGGCCATTCGATTGACTACGGTTGCTTTTTGAGCGGCATCATTTCCGGCATCTCGTAGGGCCACTTCTAATTGAAAGAGAATCACATCTTTCTTATGCTGTTGCACAAAGGCGCGAAAGGCAGGGGCACCCACTTTATTAACATAGCTATCGGGGTCATCACCATCGGGTATCAGTACGAGTTGTACTTGTAATCCTTCTTCGAGGGCCAGATCGAGTCCGCGCAGCGCCGCTTTAATGCCCGCGGCATCTCCATCGTAAATGATCGTAAGGTTATTGGTGTATTTCTTTACCAGCCGAAGTTGATCGGCAGTCAGGGCCGTTCCGCCAGAGGCTACCACATTCTCGATGCCGGCCTGGTGAAGGGATAGTACGTCTGTATATCCTTCTACCAGTAAACATTCATTGGCCTTATCGATAGCCTGTCGTGCAAAATAAGAGCCATAGAGTATCTTGCTCTTTATGTAGATCTCGTTCTCTGGAGTATTAATGTATTTGGGAGCCGAATCGTTTTTCTTGAGTGTTCTTGCGCCAAAGCCTAGCACCTTTCCACTGTGATTGTGAATAGGAAAAATGACTCGTCCGCGGTAATTGTCTGTCAACTGGTCATAGCGGTTAGCCACCAGTCCCGATTTAATCATTAGTTCGGGATTAAACTGTGCTGCTGTGGCAGCCCTTGTAAAGGCGTCTTTTTGCTCGGGACTGTAGCCCAGTTGAAACTTCTGGATGATGGTATCAGTAAACTCTCTTTCTCTAAAATAGGCAACTCCTATATCTTGTCCCTCTTCGGTATCGAGTAGTTGTTTGGTGAAAAATTGTTGCGCAAATTGGTTGAGCGCATATAGACTGTCTGCGGTTTGAAGTTGTTGCCGTTGTTCATCGTTGATAAATGACTCTTCGATCTCAATGCCATAGCGCTGCGCCAGCCATTTGAGTGCCTCAGGATAACTGTACTTTTCATGCTCCATCACAAAGCTGATGGTATTGCCGCTTTTGCCACAACCGAAGCACTTGTAGATCTCTTTGCTAGGAGATACAGTAAAAGACGGAGTCTTCTCGTTATGAAAAGGGCAAAGCCCAAGTAGATTGGTGCCTCGTTTCTTAAGCTTGACAAAACTTCCGACGACGTCCGTAATGTCGGTTTTTGCCAGAATTTGTTGTATGGTAGCCGGTGAGATCAAGGATGGGCAAGTTACTTAATAAAACCCCATTCTTATCGACTTAGCCCTGGTCGTCGTAGCGGATACAATCCTCTAAATCCTTTTGGCTGTAGTCTAGCCCATGTTGGCTAAGCACTTCCTGAGGTACTCCATCCCAGCGATTTGGTTGGTTTCCCTGATAGTCCAGGTCTTTGATGCCTATCGATGAGGTATAAAAGCCTGTGGCCGTAAGATCACGTAGTAGCGAAAAGAACTGCACGCCTTGTTGCACTTTTTTACTGGACATTTTTGGATAGGCTATCTGGTCAATTAAGGCCAGCTGCTGTTCCTGCGTGCAGGACCTGAATGGGTGTCCGTAGGAACGAATACTATACAGTTCTAGCCAACGAAGCCCGCCCCGCAGGGGCACCTGGTGCTGTGGCATATCCTTTACTATAAATTCTAGAAATGCTGGCACGCCTGCTTCGCTGGCACTACCACTAACGTCGTCTTTGGGTATGATGATATCGACCAAAACAGTTAGTGTGGCCATTTCGTCTGCCGTAAAAAAGTTTTTCTGATCCAATAGGTTTTGCTCCATAATCACCTCGTCAGGATTTCTATCGAGTGAGAATGAGGTTGTCTCTTTTTGTTGCTCCTTGCTACTAGGAGTGCATGATCCCAAAGCCAAGGGTGTAGCCAAGGCACCGGTCGCCAACAGCTTTAGCGATTTTCTTCTATCCATTAGAGTTGATTTTTTTTGAGTTGATCGACGATGTATTCGGAGGCACGCATCGAGAGGGCCAAAATAGTCCACGTTATGTTTTTATCGGCTTGCGAAACAAATTGCCCTCCATCCACACAAAATAAATTTTTACAATCATGAGCCTGACTCCACTTATTAAGTGCCGATCGTCGAGGATCATTGCCCATGCGCACGGTTCCGGCTTCGTGGATGATCTCACCAGGTTTGCTGAGACCCCAATTGTTCGAGGCGTCATCATCACCACCCCAGGTTACGATGGCACCCATGTTATGCATAATTTCCTTAAAGGTCTCTTTCATGTGGCGAGCTTGCTTAATCTCGTGCTCACTCCATTTAACATTGAACTTTAGTACGGGAATTCCGTATTGATCGACCTTGCCAGGATCGATAGCGCAATAGTTGCTCTCGAGCGGTATCGCCTCGCCTCGACCGGCCATTCCAACTCCACAACCATAGAAGTAACGGTAATCTTCCTTTAGCGAGGCTCCATATCCTCCGGCCTCTTTCTTTTTTCCTTTCACCAGATATTTTCCATTGAGGTGTTCGATGCCCCAGTTAAATCCATAGGAGGGCTGACTCATACCACCCCAATATTCAATATGATATCCTCTTGGAAAATCAAGTTTCTTATTATCGAGCCACCACGGGGAGTAGATGTGGGCCCCGCCTACGCCATCTTCGTTGTATCGTTTTCTTCCGAATAAAGAGGGGAGGATACCGCCCATAGCGGCACCTGTAGAATCATGCAGGTATTTGCCGACTACATTGCTGTTGTTGGCCAGTCCGTTGGGATGTCGAACAGAAACGGAGTTGAGTAAGAGTCTAGCGCTCTCGCAGGCACTAGCGGCTAAGATAACGACACGGGCTTCGACCTGGTATTCCTGAAGGTCAAGTTTGTTAACATACGAAACGCCGGTGGCTATTCCCTCTTGGTTGGTTTGTACCTCGCGCACCATCGCATTGGTAATGAGGTCTACATTTCCTGTTTGTAGCGCGGGATAGATCAGCACATTGGTCGATGAAAAATCAGCTTTGGCCATACTGCAGTTTCGGTTGCATTGACCACAGTAAAAACAAACCCCTCTTCCGGCATCATTGGGTATAGACTTCGTTAAAATGGATAATCTAGAAGGAATCACTCGCACACCACTTTGAACGGCGCTGTTTCGGATCATCAGTTCATGAAGCCGGGGCTTAGGCGGAGGTAAGAAATAACCATCGGGGTCATTATCTAGTCCTTCATTAGTGCCAAAGATTCCAATGAGTTGATCGATCTTATCGTAGTAGGGCTTGATGTCTTCGTATCCAATGGGCCAATCGTCTCCGAGACCATCAATACTTCTTCGTTTAAAATCTTTGGGGCCAAAACGCAGCGAAATACGACCCCAGTGATTGGTTCGTCCACCCAGCATTCGGGCCCGCCACCACATAAAGTCTGTGTCGGACTCAGTAGAAAAAGGTTCTCCTTCTATCTTCCATCCTCCATAGCAAGCGTCAAAGTCGCCAAAGGGTCTATGTGATGTGCTGGCACCTCTGCGTGGAGAATCCCAGGGGTTCTTGAGTTGGGTAATATTTTTTTGCGGATCGTAATGATGTCCGGCCTCTAACAGGCAAATCTTTAATCCGGCCTTAGCCAGCACATATGCTGCCATGCCACCTCCGGCTCCCGATCCTACAATAACGGCATCATATCGCTTGGCTTTTTTCTTAATTTGCAATTCTTCCATAGGTACGATTGTAAGAAACAACAATATAAATTAAATTACCATTACGCCCATGCGTTTTTTATCTTTCCAATTCAGTTCCCTGCTATTGATAGCCACTTTTGCAACTACACATGTTTTTGGGCAAGTCTCTATTACACAGGATTGGCCTGTTTATGCCAAAAAGGATTTGGGCCTAACGTATGCGTCATCAGGAACAACCTTTAAGGTTTGGGCACCCATGGCCGCTGCTGCTCGGGTCTTACTTTACAAAGAACCAGTGTCTGGAGAAGCTCGAGTAGTTGATATGCAGCCTGGCGAACAGGGTAGTTGGCAAGTGTCCTTGCCAGAAAATTGCGAGGGGCTTTATTATACCTATCAGGTTTATAACAAGACGGCAAAAGGCTATACATGGTCTAAAGAGGTATCAGACCCTTATGCAATTGCTACCGGGGTAAACGGGGTTCGAGCAGCTGTTGTAGATCTTGCAAAGACCGATCCACCAGGTTGGGATAGGGCTCGCCTGCCCATAAGTGCCATAAACACTCCTGTTATTATTTACGAGTTGCATATTCGCGATGCCAGCATGCATGCCAGCTCGGGTATTGTGCAAAAGGGCAAGTATATGGGGCTTACCGAAGCGGGCACTACAAATAATTTCGGAGCATCCACCGGGCTGGATCATATGGTTTCACTGGGCGTAACTCATGTGCACTTGCTTCCTTTTTTCGACTTTAGATCCAGCGATGAATCTGCTCCGTTACCGCCCTACAATTGGGGGTATGATCCTTTGCACTATAATACTCCGGAGGGCACCTATGCATCGGCAGTGAGCGATCCTGCAGTTCGTATTCGCGAATTAAAAAAAATGATCTTGGCTTTTCACCAGCGTGGTTTAAAAGTAGTAATGGATGTCGTTTATAATCACACCGGTCTAACCGAAGATTCACATTTCGAGCAACTGGTGCCGGGTTATTATTATAGACGCAAAGCCGATGGAACATTTTCTAATGCATCTGCCTGTGGAAACGAAACCGCCAGCGAACAACCCATGTTTAAAAAGTTTATGCTCGAGTCGCTGCTATTTTGGGCTACTGAATATCATATAGATGGTTTTAGGTTCGATCTGATGGGTATACACGATCTGGCTACTATGAACGAAATTGCTCGTACGTTGCGCAGCTACCGGCCAGACTTGCTACTTTATGGAGAGGGGTGGACGGCGGGATCTTCTCCGCTGCCCGATTCGTTGAGGGCTCTAAAAAATCAAGTTAACCGACTAGAGCAAATAGCGGTGTTTGGGGATGAATTTAGAGATGGCATAAAAGGTTCTGTCTTCGATTATCACCAGCCTGGGTTTGTGAGTGGGGCCTTCGGTAATGTAGCTTCTATACAGTTCGGCCTTGTTGGGGCCGTCGATCATCCCCAAATAGATTTTAGCAAGGTTAATTATAGCAAGGCCGCTTATGCTACTTCTCCTCGACAAATGATTGCCTATGCCGATTGTCACGACAATCATACGCTTTGGGATCGACTCTCACTGTCAGCAGCTTCTTACACTGATGTGGAGCGACAGAAAATGCATCGATTGGCACTGGCTATGGTACTGACTTCGCAAGGAACTCCTTTTTTACATGCCGGATCGGAATTTTTGCGTTCCAAAAAACAAAATGAGAACTCGTACAATGCCCCCGATAGTATCAATGCTATCGATTGGAATCTAAAGTCCATTTACCAAGATAATGTAAGAATGGTGCAAGCGCTGATCGAAATGAGAAAACGACATCCTGCCTTTCAACTTGATGATCCTGCAACGCGACTTCGCTTTTTGGATGCACTCCCTTCTGATAATATCGCCTTTGTGATAGATGCCAAGGGGCTGGGTGATAGCTGGAAAAAAGTAATGGTCCTTTTTAATGCAAGCAAAGAAAGTCGCTCAATAAAATTACATACACCGCTAACGAAGGGTAAGTGGCACTTTTTTCTTCGTAATAGCAATCCAATTGGTCAGGGAACAATTCAACGTGGTGAATCTATCTCTTTGGAGCCGCTCAGTTGCACAATCTTATTTCAGTAAAGTCTAATAACGGCCAGAGGGTCTTCCCGATCCAGGTCTGTAGGGGCGATACGTAGAGTTTGGTGTTCGCGAGTTTTGTGAGGGCATTCGCGATGCGGGCGATTCAGTCGCTTCTTTTACGACCAAAACTTTTTTTCCGATTCCTAAATTATTAAGTGTGGCAATCGCTTCACGGGCCTCAGAAGAAACTGGCATTTCTACAAAGGCAAAACCTCTGCTTTTTCCTGTTTGTCTGTCTATGGCCACTTTTACCGATTCTACTTTACCGAATTTCTCAAAGAATTCCTCAAGTTCGGCATCGTCCATATCTAGCGGCAATCCGGCAACAAAGATTTTCATGTGCTCAAGCTATTGGTTGGGAATACAAAATTAAACAATCAAGTACTGAGTTAGGTGTTAAAAATCCGGCAGGCTTTTTTTGTCAGCAATGACCAAAATCAGGGGCTGTCTGACTTTAGACGTTGATGATTAACTTTACATACAAATTTACCTCTTTATGAACGAAGTTGTTATTGTATCTGCCGTGCGTACCCCCATGGGCAGTTTCGGCGGGTCACTCAAAAGTTTATCTGCTACGCAGTTGGGATCCCTGGCCATCAAGGGCGCACTAGAAAAGTCGGGCCTTGATGTGGGTCAAGTTACAGACGTTTTTATGGGGTCTGTTTTGCAAGCCAACTTGGGTCAGGCGCCTGCTCGTCAGGCCGCTAAGTTTGCAGGACTTCCCGATTCAGTTAATTGTACCACCGTTAATAAAGTATGCGCCAGTGGAATGAAAGCTGTATCCATGGCCGCACAACATATTATGCTGGGAGATGCTTCTGTAGTGGTGGCTGGTGGAATGGAAAGCATGAGTAATACTCCTTTTTATACCGATACCATGCGCTGGGGTAATAAGTACGGTCACGCGCAACTTATCGATGGCCTGGCAAAAGATGGCCTTACCGATGTCTATGATGGAAAGGCCATGGGCTTTGCTGCGGAACATTGTGCTTCGAATTGTGGTATTACACGCGAAGAGCAAGATGCCTTTGCCATCGAAAGTTATAAGCGCTCACAGCAGGCGTGGGAAAAAGGACTTTTTGATCAAGAGGTAGTACCTATTTCTATAAAACAGCGCAAGGGAGACCCATTGATGGTGAGCAAAGACGAAGAACCTTTTTCTGTTAAATTTGATAAGATCGCTGCTCTGCCCTCAGCCTTTATTAAAGATGGAACAGTAACTGCGGCTAATGCCTCTACCATGAATGATGGTGCCGCCGCATTAGTATTGATGTCTGCTGACAAGGCACGTGAGCTGGGGCTAAAGCCACTAGCGGCTATCAGAGGATATGCAGATGCTGAGCAAGCTCCCGAGTGGTTCACAACAGCTCCTTCATTGGCCTTGCCTAAGGCTATCGCCAAGGCCGGATTGCAGCCCGCCGATATAGCTTACTGGGAATTGAACGAAGCATTCTCTGTGGTAGGAATAGAAAATACCAGACGCTTAAAGCTCGATCCCGCTACGGTCAATGTTCATGGTGGTGCCGTTTCTCTGGGTCATCCATTGGGATGCAGCGGGGCTCGTATTATCGTCACACTATTACATATTCTTCGTTCACGGGGTGCCCGATACGGGGCAGCCGGAATTTGTAACGGTGGTGGCGGAGCCAGTGCTATCGTTATTGAATCACTCGCATAATGGCTAAATCAATTCTTATTACCAACATTGAGGAGCTGGTCGGGCTTCATCAAAGCGATGCTGTTTTGCGCGGTCTACAACTGGCCAACCTACCAGTGTTGCGAAAGGCTTTTCTTGTTATAGAGGATCAAGAAATTGCAGAGGTTGGAACTATGGATGCACTTGATCTCAATCACTTCAAGGGATCGCATATAATTGATGCAAGTGGAAAGTTTGTGCTTCCGGGCTGGTGCGACAGTCATACACACTTGGTTTTTGCAGCCAGCCGAGAAGAAGAATTTGTAGACAAGATAAAAGGACGCTCCTATCAAGAGATTGCGGCAAAGGGTGGAGGTATTTTAAATTCTGCTCGCAAAGTAGAAGAGGCAAGCGAAGAAACGCTATTTACTGCATCTTATAATCGGTTACAGGAAATAAGCAAGTTGGGTACAACTACCGTAGAGATCAAAAGTGGGTATGGGTTGAGTGTAGAGGCCGAATTAAAAATGTTGCGCGTTATTAAAAAGCTCAAGGAGCGCTCCTCGTTGCAGATCAAGGCCACATTTTTGGGTGCGCACGCCTATCCCTCGGCGTACAAGGAGAATCACGCAGCCTATATAAAATTGATTACCGATGAAATGCTTCCGGTGATTGCTTCAGAAAAATTGGCCGACTTTATAGATGTGTTTTGCGAAGAAGGTTTTTTCTCTCCCCAAGAAACAGAGCAGATCTGCTTGGCCGGTAAGTCAATGGGGTTACCTGCCAAGATTCACGGAAATCAGTTGCATCTGTCAAACGGCGTACAAACCGCCGTTAAGTTAAAGGCCATTAGTGTAGACCATCTAGAAACTATGGATGCGGCCTCTATTACTTGCTTGGCTCAGTCAGATACCATAGGTACCTTGCTTCCCAATGCTGCATTTTTCTTACGGATGACCGACCCGCCTGCTCGTGCATTGATTGAGGCGGGGGCTGCCATTGCGCTGGCCACTGATTATAATCCAGGTTCTGCGCCTTCTGGCAATATGAATTTTGTAGTATCCCAGGCTTGTATTCGTATGCGAATGCTTCCCGAAGAGGCCATCAACGCCGCTACCATCAACGGTGCCTGCGCCCTCCAGCTGCAAAATCGTTGTGGCAGTATTCGATCGGGTAAAAGGGCTGACCTTATTATAACCCGACCCATCTCTTCGCTGGCTTATCTTCCCTACGCGTTTGGAGATTCTTGTGTTGAACAAGTGCTGATAGGCGGAATGCCAATTCTGTAATTTTACTAACTTAAACTTACCTATGAAACGAATCATTGAGTGTGTTCCAAATTTCAGCGAAGGGGTAGTTATTTCTGTCATCAAACAGATTACAGATGTAATGGAAGCCATCGAAGGTGTTCGTTTACTAAATGTCGACCCAGGTAAAGCTACCAATCGAACCGTAGTTACAATAGTGGGAGAGCCTGATGCAGTTTGTGAAGCGGCTTTTCAAGCCATCAAAAAAGCAGGTGAACTAATCGATATGCGCTCGCATAAAGGGGCACATCCGCGCATGGGCGCAACCGATGTTTGTCCGCTTATTCCGATTGCCGGCATCACCCTCGAAGAAACAGCCCAGTATGCCAGAGCCCTGGCCAAAAGGGTGGGAGATGAGCTCGATTTACCCGTTTATTGTTACGAGGCGGCACAACCCGATAAATCAAGATCGAATCTGTCGGTAATTAGGGCAGGAGAGTATGAAGGGTTCTTTAAAAAGATCCAGGATCCAAAATGGAAACCTGACTTTGGTCCAGCGACATTCGATGCCAAAAGAGGAGCAACCGTTATAGGCGCCAGAGATTTTTTAGTGGCGTACAATATTAATTTAAATACCACCTCTACCCGTAGAGCCAATGCAGTGGCATTTGATATTCGGGAAGCAGGTCGCAACAAGATCGAAAACGGAAAAACCATCAATATACCCGGATCGCTTAAGGCAGTCAAAGCGATTGGTTGGTATATCGAGGAATACGGTATCGCACAGATCTCTATTAATCTTACCGATATTCGAACTACGCCTGTACACGTGGCCTTCGACGAGGCTTGTAAGAAAGCCACCGAGCGTGGCCTACGGGTAACCGGTAGTGAGCTAGTTGGGCTGGTGCCCTTAAAGGCACTGACCGATGCCGGAAGATATTTTCTAGAGAAGCAGAAGCGATCTTCCGGAGTATCAGAAAAAGAACTTATCAAGATTGCCATACGCTCCTTGGGGCTCGACGAGCTAGCTCCGTTTGATCCAGAAAAACGAGTTATTGAATATTTATTAAGAGATAAGGCTGATAGAAAATTAATATACAATACCTTACTAGAATTTGCTGATGAAACGGCCAGCGAATCTCCTGCACCTGGTGGGGGTTCCGTAGCGGCCTACCTGGGGGCTTTGGGTGCTTCTCTTGGAGCCATGGTGGCCAATTTATCTTCTCACAAAAAGGGGTGGGATGAGCGCTGGAAAGAGTTTAGCGATTGGGCTGACCGGGGGCAGAAGTGTAAGGACGAACTCTTAGCCTTAGTGGATGCCGATACGGCCTCTTTTAATGACATCATGCAGGCCATGGCGCTACCTAAAGCTACCGAAGAAGAAAAACAAGCTCGAAAGAACGCAATTCAGCTTGCCACTAGAAAAGCCATGGAAGTGCCCTTTCGAGTTATGGAGTGCTCTTTACAAAGTATGGATTTGCTTATGGCCATGGCCAGTAACGGTAATCCAAACTCGGTAAGTGATGCAGGTGTGGGAGCGCTTTGTGCGCGTAGTGCTGTGTTGGGGGCCGGGCTTAATGTTAAGATCAATGCCACGGGATATGAAGATGCCGATTATGTAACATCGCTCTTGCAGCAAGTCAAAGAGATCGAAGAGCAGGCTTGCAAGAAAGAAGCTGCTATTTTAAAGGTGGTTTCAGAAAAGATCGGTTGATAGGGGACAGGCCTTACTTCCTTTTCATTAGTTTTCTGAAGCATTCATTAGCTTCTCAAATAGTTCTTCGTACTCCTTGGTGAGTGTGTCGATCTGCTGTGATGCTTGCGTAAAGTCTTTCTCCGTTTTAAGAAATAGTTCTTTACTAGCATAGATTCCCGGATCGCCAAGCTGCACTTCGAGCTGTTGTTTTTTTGTTTGCCAATCTGCTAAAGAACGCTCTACTTGTTCAAACCGCTTTTGTAGGCGCTGGAGCTCTTTCTTTTTTTCTTTATCGACAGCACCGTTCGGGGTATTATTCTTAGTAGTAGTGTCGAGAACTGTTTTTGTGGATGAGGCAGCGTCAACGGAGGTCGTTACAGCAGAAATAGAAGTCGTGGCGATAACGGTCGAAGTAGCTGTCGCTTTTTGGCGAGCCATTCTTTCTTTCCACGCCACCCATTCTTCGTAACCGCCTTTAAACTCTTTAATCTCCTGGTCAACGATCTCCCAGATCTTGTTGGCCGTTTTAGCAATAAAGTGTCGGTCGTGACTGACGAGCATCAGGGTTCCTTGGTAGTTGTTGAGTGCTTCAATCAGTAGCTCACAACTATGCAAGTCGAGGTGGTTGGTGGGTTCATCGAGTAATAAAAAGTTAGCCTTGCTAACGATTACCTTAGCCAGCGCAACTCGTGCTTTTTCACCACCACTCAACACGCTGATCTTTTTATCGGCATCGTCTCCACTAAATAAAAAACAACCAAGTAGGCCGCGCAGCTCAAGGTCGTTTAGCTGGCTGCCGCACTCTTTCATCTCGTCAAGTATAGTATGATCTAGCCGTAGCGATTCGAGCTGATGCTGGGCATAGAAACTTTCCGCAACATTATGTCCCCATTTTCTTTCTCCGTCTTCGAAGGGCTCCGCCCCGGCGATGATCCGTAACAAGGTTGACTTGCCTTTTCCGTTGGCGCCGATCAGCGCGATCTTATCGCCTCGTTCAATTTCGGCAGTACCGTTTTTGATAATTGTGTTTTTTCCGAAAGATTTCTGGATTTCCTTTAGCTCAACTAGTACTTTTCCAGGTGTTTTATCGACCCTGAAATTAATCTTGATATTAGGACGAATGAGTTCGGCAGCATCGATGCGTTCTAGCTTGTCGAGTTTTTTAATGATACTCTGTGCCATCGCTGCCTTGCTGGCCTTAGCACGAAATCGCTCTACGATCCGTTCTTGTTGTCTAATATAGTCTTGCTGATTTTCGAATGCTTTTTGCTGTAGCTCCATCCGAACAGCCTTTTCCTTTTCGTAGAAGTCATAGTTGCCGGTGTAGCTATGCAATTCTTGCTGATATAGCTCTACGATCTTATTAACCATTCGGTTTAAAAAATACTTATCGTGGCTCACCATTACTACCGACCCCTTATAGTGTAATAGATATTTTTCGAGCCACTCGATAGAGGGAAGGTCTAGGTGGTTGGTAGGTTCATCTAACAAGAGTAGATCGGGTTGTTGTAAGATCATTTTGGCGAGCAGTACACGCATTCTCCAACCACCGCTAAACTCTTTATAAGGTCGCTGCAGGTCTTCGTTACTAAAGCCAAGCCCCTGTAGCACTTCTTCGGTGCGATGATGAATACTGTAGCCATCGAGGGCGTCCATTTCTTGCAGACAATCGCTGTATTGGTGAAGGATTTTTTCATCACCGGTCTTTTCCAGTTCTATGCCCAGTGTCTCGATAAGTTTCTCTAGTTCCAGAACACGGGCAAAAGCTCCCAGCGCCACAGATAAGATCGACTCATTCGTATCAAAGCTCAGCAGGTCTTGGTGTAGGTAGCCAATGGTGGTGCCCCGGCTTCTCTCTACCGAGCCCTTGCTTGGCTGATATTCTCCTACTAGTAACTTGAGTAATGTTGATTTTCCGGTACCGTTGTAGCCAATAAGGCCAATACGTTCACCTGGTTGAATATGCCAAGTAGCATCATGCAAGATGGTCCTTGCCCCAAATTCGAAATTTACATTTTGTAGTCCTGCTAACATAACGGCCGCAAAGGTACGCAGACCATCCGGAGCGATACAACCATTTTCAAGATATTTTGTTTTAGGGGCATGGTAATTAGAGGTTTACTGGTAATTCTTTCGTGGTGCTGGTTTATGTATGGGGCCGCACAAAATCGGTTTACCCTTAATGGCTATGTCAAGGATTCTCTTACAGGAGAAGTAATCTCTGGGGCTTCCATTAAGATCAATGGCCAGTCTCGGGGTATACTTAGCAACCAATTTGGTTTTTATGCTCTAACTCTTGAGGCCGGCACGCATGTACTAAGCTTTTCTCATGTTTCTTACCAAATAAAATCGATCTCGGTTTCTCTGTTAACAAATCAAACCCAGAATATCGACTTGGTGCCTCGATCTGCTTCTATACAAGAAGTGGTGGTTTTTAGTAAAAAAAGAGATGGCAATATAACGGCTGCGCAACTGGGCAAGATCGATCTCTCGGTAGGTCAGATCAAATCATTACCTGTACTGATGGGGGAGGTCGACATATTAAAAACCATTCAACTGTTACCCGGAGTTCGTAATGCCGGAGAAGGAAATGCGGGTTTTTATGTACGGGGGGGCGGGCCCGATCAAAATTTGATTTTACTGGATGATGCGGTTGTCTATAACACTGGGCATTTGTTTGGATTCTTCTCCATCTTTAATGGAGATGCTATTCGCAACCTAAGTCTTATCAAGGGCGGAATGCCAGCTCAGTACGGAGGTCGTCTTTCTTCTGTACTCGATGTATCAATGAAAGAAGGCAATGCCAACGAGTATCAATTCGATGGGGGGATCGGCCTAATTGCCTCTCGCTTTTCGGCACAAGGTCCTATCGAAAAAGGAAAATCATCATTTATTATCTCGGGCAGAAGAACCTATGTAGATGCGCTGGTATCACCCTTTATTAGTAAAAGTAGCAGCTTTTATGGCTCTGGATATTATTTCTACGATCTAAATGCCAAGTTCAATCATCGCTTCTCTAAAAAAGATAGAATTTTTATCAGTGGTTACTTCGGAAGAGATGTGTTCGACTTTAATAATAACAAGCGATCTTTTAGCACCAACATTCCTTGGGGAAATGCCACGGCTACTGTTCGCTGGAACCATGTATTTGGGCCTCGGCTATTTTCGAATACCACGGCAGTATTCAATAATTATCGTTTTCAATTCTCGGCTCGCCAAGACAACTTTTCGGTTGGGCTCAACTCTGGTATCAGAGACTGGTCTATCAAGTCGGACTTTGATTATTATCCGCTTCCCGGACACAAATTAAAATTTGGCGTAGTGGCCACACACCATCGCTTTTTACCAAATGTAGCCTCCGGCAGACAAGACTCTGTTGTCTTTGCTCCTAACAATGAGGCAGCCAAATATGCGGTAGAAACAGCCCTGTATATTCAGGATGATTGGGAGCTTACCGATCGCTGGCAGCTTAATTATGGACTGCGCTACAGTCGCTTTACGCAGGTTGGGCCCTTTACCCGCTATAGCCGAGATGCCTTTGGTAACAAAACAGATAGCACACTATATGGAGCGCTTAGCCCGGTGGTCAGTTACGGCGGATTAGAGCCCCGGATTTCTATGCGTTATGCACTAAGACCCGATTTATCATTTAAGGCCTCTGTGAGTCGTAATATGCAATACATTCATCTTGTTTCGAATGCAGGTACAACGTTGCCCACCGATCTGTGGGTGCCCAGTACCTACCGCGTTAAGCCTCAACTCAGCTGGCTGTATGCGGCAGGCATCTTCAAGAATTTTTTGGATAATGCCATAGAAACATCTGTAGAAATTTACTACAAAGACATGCAAAATCAGATCGAGTATCGCGAGGGATACACCCCATCGATTAGCGATCCCGAGACTGAATTTGTATTTGGCAGAGGCTGGAGTTATGGGGCAGAATGGTTTATTAATAAAGTAAGAGGTCGATTAACGGGTTGGGTGGGGTACACGCTTTCTTGGACATGGAGAAAGTTTCCGGAACTGAATGAAGGTAGAAAGTATCCTGCTCGCTTTGATAGAAGGCATGATCTTTCGGTAGTCAGCAACTACACGCTCAATAAAAAATGGAAAATGGGAGCTGTCTTTGTATACGGAACTGGCAATGCCATCACACTACCTGAGCGCTTCTATATTATGAATGGTGTACTGAACCAGGAATACAGCCGCATCAACCAATATCGAATGCGATCGTATCACCGTATGGACGTATCTATGACATATACGCCGACACCCAAAAAAGTACGTCGGGTAAAGAGTCAGTGGGTGTTCAGTATCTATAATTTGTATAGCCGCTTTAACCCCTATTTTATCTATTTTGATCAGGAAGGAACCCTTGCAGGCGGAGATGTAAAGGTATCGGCTAAGCAGGTCTCGCTTTTTCCAATTTTACCCTCTGTGACTTGGAATTTTAATTTTTAGGGGTTTCCTTTTTCTCTTTAAAGATAAAGCGGACTAATGCATTTTGCTTTTCATCAGCTTTAAGATAAAGCTGGTATCTTTCTTTCCCTGCCATTACAATCATTAAGGCAGTATTAGGAGGAATGCTCCCCAGATTTTCTCCAACCATCACAACATCCTGAATTGGTTTTTGGCGATCTACCGGTACCGAAAGGGCCACCGCTTGTGACTTTAGCATCTGTCTGTAGACAACCGGTTTTTCGTTAACGTAGACCGATATAGTATCTCCATCAATTTGTCCGTTATCGAAAAATTCAATTTGTACCAATCCACTGTCGACCAAAATCTCTTTAAAGAGTGCATTTGTCTTGTTGCGCAACTGGGTACGTTTATTCAGATCAGTTTTTTGCGTCGTTAATCGATTTAAGACCAAGGTGCCCGGATCGCACAACGTCTTTCCATCTTGGGCCAAGCCTCCTGGAGTAAACCACGTACCACGTATTTGCTCATCGGTCGTGTTGTTGCCCGTTGCCTTGTGGTAGGTTAAGCGATAGTGCTTACTGCAGGGTATACAATCTGCCTTTAGTTGCAAGCTGGTAATTGCAGTCTCGCGCAGAAGTAATAGCTGGCTGTCTGCGCGGTACGTTCCCTGCAGGGTTTGTTTGACAAAGTTTAGGGAGTCAGAAAAATGCCAGGCTGTTCCTCTTACAACTGAGTCTGTAACTTGTAATTCAAACTGAAGATTATAAACAGGAAAGCAACCGCTGGGAGCCATCACCAGCCTGCCTTTCCACGAGCCGGAAAGTTCTTGCGCCGACAAGGTCGCAATCAACAGTAGAGACAACAAGAAAATCAAAAAAAACCGTGGCATGCACCGAAGATACCAAAAGGGATCTTATTGGCTAGGTTGAAATCGAAAACGAAAGACTGCATTTTTTTTATCGGTCGATAGTACTTGCAGGCGGTACTGTTTTAGGCCTGTATCAACAATCATGAGTGCAGTGTTGGGGGGTATTCGCCCCAGATTTTCGGCAACGAAAGTGAGTTCCTGAAGGTCTTGCTCTTCATCTAACGTAAGTTTAAGCTGCAGTGGAAGAGTGCTCAGGCGCTTTTTAGAGAGCACCACGCTTCCGTTAAGGTAAACGGATACCGTATCGCCATCGATCTCTCCATTATCGTAAACGGAAATCGATATCTGCTTCGAAGAGACAACTATTTCTTTAACCAGTTCATTTTGTCGATTGTTTTCTACCGGATCGGGAAGATGTTTAGCAACAGCCGAAATTATATCTTCGGCCCTTTCAGCAGTGGATGTCGGGTTGATTTCAATATTGTTGTAAGCAGTTACTTCGCTTTTTTCGACCGGCTGTTTAGGCGATGAGGGTGCAGTTGTGACTTGGCGTGAAGTGGGGGAGGTGGTTGAATATACAGTACGCGTCTTTTGTGGGTTTTGGGTTGTTGTCCGTTGAGGTGGATTAGTAATGGGCTTATTCGCTACAACCGATTTGTTAGTAGCAGTAGCCTTATTAGGAATAGCACCTTTGTTGGGAATGGCAGCTTTGCTGGCAGTGGTTGTCTTGCTTTGGCTTTTGGTTGCAGCGGAGGTGCTTTTATTATCCGCTATAGCTGCTCGTGTGGAGCCTTGATTTTTGGAGGGAGGGGCTTGGTTATAAAAGATTTTTTTTGCGGTCGGGGAGGTTTTTAGAGCTAAGGGCTTAGTGTCAAAGTCAGAGCTACTTACTCTTCTCAAAAAGACGATTCCGCCTCCACAATCTTGCCCTTTTTTAGTATCTAATCCATTGAATTCATACTTCGAACTATAGTTTCCTTCGAGATATTCCTCATTTCCTGAACGACTGTAAGCAAGCTGGTAATTCATGATACAGGTTTCGGAGCTATCTAAGGTTTTTACTTCCACCGTTTTAATCTCTTGCATCGATAGCTTACCTTCTTTTTTATCGAAGCGTCCTGTTATGGTGGCCTTACCGTAGAACTGTACGTCGAGGTAGGAGTAGGTAACTCCGGTCACTTGTCCGTTTCTCTCTTGAATCTGTACCTCGATTTTGTATTGGCTTTGATCTTTGGTAATAAAGTATCCCTTCCAGATTCCGGTTAAAGGCTGGGCCGGCAACACTGTGCAAGTGAATATAAGTCCGGCAATAACGAATAGAGAGCGATAGGGCATCATGGTCTGTACAAATGTAGGTGAATCAGCCAATTTTGAATTTGTCTTCAATGGCGTATCGGTAATTTTAACAACCCCTTTATGATCCTATAATATTGAAGGTAAATCGTTAAATTTGCAAGCCTTGGCTAAAGCTACTTGCATGATTAACATTACATTTCCGGACGGTGCCGTTCGCAGTTATGAAAAAGGTATTACCGCACTGGCTATCGCTCGCTCAATTTCGGAAGGGCTGGCCAAGAAAGTGCTGGCAGCCGCTATTAATGGAGAGGTGCGAGATGCCCATCGTTCCATCGAAGCAGATGCTCAGTTACGTCTGCTTACATGGTCAGATGATGAAGCAAAATCTACTTTTTGGCACTCCTCTGCCCACCTATTAGCTGAGGCTGTTGAAGCACAGTTTCCCGGCGTAAAATTTTGGGTAGGGCCGGCAGTTGAGCAGGGTTTTTATTACGACATGGACTTAGGTGATAGAAAGATGACCGAGGAAGATCTGGCTCAGCTCGAGAAGAAAATGACCGCACTGGCTCAGCAAGACAGTTCCTATCAACGAATTGAAATTAGTAAGCAAGAAGCTATTCGTTTTTTTAGTGAAAAAGGAGATGAGTATAAACTCGATCTGCTACAAGGACTCAATGACGGGGAGATTACTTTTTATAAACAAGGGAATTTTACCGACCTGTGTCGGGGACCTCATATTCCAAGCACGGCTCCCATTAAGGCCATAAAACTAACCAGTGTAGCCGGTGCTTATTGGAAGGGGAATGAAAAGAATAAAATGCTGACCCGTGTATACGGCATCAGCTTTCCCAACCAAAAAGAACTCGATGCCTACTTGTTGATGCTCGAGGAGGCCAAGAAACGAGATCATCGTAAGCTTGGAAAAGAACTGGGTATTTATACCATGGATGATGATGTGGGGCCAGGTCTTCCGCTGTGGCTACCAAATGGTACTATTGTGATCGAGGAGCTGGAGCAGCTCGCTAAAGAAACGGAATCTGCCGCGGGGTATAAGCGAGTGGTGACTCCACATATCGCAAAAGAAAGCATGTATCTGACTAGCGGCCATCTGCCTTATTATGCAGATAGTATGTTTCCTCCTATGGAAATGGATGGAGAGAAGTACTATCTCAAGGCTATGAACTGCCCGCATCACCATAAGATATTTGATGCCGAACCCAAAAGTTACCGCGAGCTCCCATTTCGCATTGCTGAGTACGGTACTTGTTATCGTTACGAGCAAAGCGGTGAGTTATTTGGATTGATGCGCGTTCGCTGTCTGCACATGAATGACGCGCACATTTACTGTAGCAAGGAGCAATTCTTTGACGAATTCAAGGCGGTCAATGATATGTACCTTAAATATTTTAAGATTTTTGGTATCGACAAATATGTAATGCGTCTTAGCTTGCATGATCCAGCCAAGTTGGGTCAGAAGTATGTCAATGAGCCAGCTCTTTGGCTAGAGACGGAGGCGATGGTCAGAAAAGTACTTGTAGAAACTAATACGCCTTTTGTAGAAGTACAAGACGAGGCGGCTTTTTACGGGCCCAAGATTGATGTGCAAATTTGGAGTGCCATTGGACGGGAGTTTACGTTGGCCACTAACCAGGTCGATTTTAATTCGGGTATCAAGTTTAAACTCTCTTATACGAATAAAGAGAACACACCAGAAGTGCCGCTCATTATTCATCGCGCCCCACTCGGAACCCACGAACGCTTTATAGGGTTTCTACTAGAACATTATGCTGGCAAGTTTCCACTTTGGCTGGCGCCCGTACAAGTAAAAGTGCTTCCCATTAGTGATAAATTTCTCGACTATGCCCATCAGGTACAATCTCAATTAAAAGCCGCTGGCATCAGGGCCGAAACGGACGATCGAGGTGAAAAGATCGGCAAAAAGATCCGTGATACGGAGTTGATGAAGATACCCTACATGTTGGTGGTAGGCGAAAAGGAAATGAATGAACAAAAAGTAGCGGTAAGAAGGCAGGGAAAGGGAGATCTGGGAACCCAGCCCGTAGGCGAGTTCATTGCCATGGCTGTACAGGAAATTAGCAGTAGAAAATCAGAATAGTGTATTTTAGTAACCTAAATTCAATAAATGGCAGTACCACAAAGACCCGGAGGCGGGTTTAATCGTCCTCCCGGATCAGGCGGCCCCAGACCAGGTGGCCCCGGAGGTTTTAACAAGGGTGGATTTAACAGAGGTCGATTTGCACCTCGTAAAGAGCCCGAACATCGAATCAATCATCTTATTAGAGTACCCCAAGTAAGACTTGTGGGCGACAACGTAGAAGTTGGTATTTATTCTTTGCAAGATGCCTTACGCCTTTCACAAGAGCAGGGTCTTGACCTTGTCGAGATATCTCCCACGGTAGATCCTCCTGTATGTAAGATCATAGACTATAATAAATTTCTGTACGATAAGAAGAAGAAAGAAAAAGAAATGAAGGCTAAAAGTAAAGTCTCCGAGGTAAAGGAGATACGCTTTACGCCTAATACAGACGATCACGATTTTGATTTTAAGGCCAAGCATGCCATTGAGTTTCTAAAGGAAGGAAACAAAGTCAAGGCATATGTTCAGTTTAAGGGAAGAGCCATCCAGTTTCAGGACCGGGGTCAGCTCTTGTTATTGAAATTTGCAGAACGCTTGGCCGAGATCGGTGTACTTGAAAATTTGCCTAAGATGGAAGGCCGTCGAATGCTGGCCATGTTTGCACCAAAAGGCAAAAAGAAGAGTTGATGTCTTCTCTTTGCTCATTATTTAGCTAAACCCCCTTGCTTTTTATGTTACGATCAACTTTGTTTGCCACCACGTTGTTTTTTTGCACTGTTGCAATGGCACAACAGCCTCCTTCACCCTCGACTCCCGCTGCTGCTGCAAGACCTACTGCAGACAGTACTCGTAGAGGACCAGCAGGTGCTCCTCCCGCAACCGGCCCCAAAGCCTACAAAGATGTTATTACTGCGAAAGCAGTTACGACTAAGGGACTTTTTTGGGTGCACAAGGTCGAAGAGCGCTTTTTTATTGAAGTGCACGACTCTTTACTGTTGCGAGATATGCTGGTCGTTAACCGTATTTCGAAAGCACCCGCTGGACTTCGTGCCGGTGGAAGTTTTTTTGGTTATGCCGGTGATCAGATCGGTCAAAATGTAATCCGATTCGAAAAGGGCCCCAATAACAAAGTATTCTTACGCACCATCTCTTATGCAGAGTATGCCAAAGATTCTACCTCGCCCATGTTCACTACTGTGAACAACTCCAATATTCAGCCCATTGCTCAGTCATTCGATGTAAAAGCGTTTGGAAAAGATTCTGCTACCGTGGTACTCGATATCACTGATTTTATTTCGGGAGATAATGATGTTCTGCATTTCGGATCATCGTTAAAGTCATCGCTTCGTTTGGCTGCGTTACAATCCGATAAATCGTATGTAGTATCTGTAAAATCATTTCCTATTAACATAGAGATCAA
>CANGYW010000013.1 GCA_947458335.1 Chitinophagaceae bacterium
CAAGCCGATTACACAGCCCTATTGGCTTCGCGAGCCCATGCAAGAAGGATATTTTAGCGTAAGCAATCAGCAGCAGATCGGAGAGCCCGAAGACAAGGCGGCCATTGTTTGTAATCTGGCGCTGGAGCTGCAGGGGCAGCCGTTACAAGTTGAATTACCCGTTCGCTATAAGTTTACCGATCCTGTAAGAGGAGAGTTGTATTGGCCACTCGTAATTTCTCCTGCCGTTATGGTACAGTCGTTCGATCCCGTAGTGTTGGCACTTTCTCCTGTTTCAAATTTCGAAGATGGTCGTGAGGGTTCAGTTAGGCTTAGCACGCTGATTCCCGGAAAAAAAGTTTGGGTCACTGGAGAGTTTGAAAGCAGTGGAAAGGCTCTCTTTGGGCAAGATTCTAAATCGAAGTTTGACTCGCTATTGCTCGACAAGAAAGATCAAACTTTCAACTCGTACTACGTTGCTTCCGACAATGCCGAAACTGGTAAGGTCAATATAAAGGCTACTGACCAGGCAGCCAATGTCTATTCTCAATATCGAGTGGATATTCGGCATGACCACATTCCTGCCCTTAGTTACTTTATGCCGGCTTCGTTCTTATTGCAGAAGATCGATCTGAAAAAGCGCGGAAGAAAGATCGGATTTATTGAGGGAGCAGGCGATAAGACCGTTGAAGCGCTGCAGCGAATGGGATACGAGGTGGTACTGCTAACTGAGAAAGATATCATTTCTCCTACGCTGCAGCAATGTGATGCGATCATTACCGGCGTAAGGGCCTATAATACCCATGAGTGGCTTAACCGCGTCCATAGCCGATTGATGTACTATGTGGAGCAGGGCGGCAATCTGATCGTACAGTATAATACGAGTAACCAGATTGGGCCTGTCAAGGCCCAGATAGGGCCTTATCCCTTTACTATTTCTCGTAATCGAATTACAGACGAAAAGGCTACGGTTGTCTTTACGGATTCTTCTCATGCCGTTTTTAATTATCCTAATAAATTAGGACCCTCTGATTTTAAAGATTGGGTACAGGAGCGAAGTATCTATCATGCAGCTCCTGCCGCAGCGGGCTATCAGTATTTGATTCGTATGCAAGATTTCGACGAGAAAGCAGAAGAAGGAAGTTTGATGGTCGGGCGCTATGGTAAAGGGTGGTTTACCTACACGGGTCTGGCATTGTTCAGACAACTACCGGCCGGAGTGGTGGGCGCTTACCGTTTGCTGGCCAATTTGATCGCCCTTAACCAACCAGAGAAAAATGGATTCTAAAAAGACGTCCAATCAACGTTCCCGTTCCGATATGGCTTTTTACGTGGCCATTGTGGGTGGCCTATTGTTAGGGATCCTCATTAAAAAGGTAAGAGTCGGGCTGATCCTTGGGCTGGTACTGGCGGCATTGATTGTATTTACTGGGTGGCTTAAAACCAAACGAAGTCGTTAAGAAATGGATACCAACGAAAGACCTCCTTTATTTAAGCGATGGACCGGATGGTATCTATCACTACTTTTTTTCTTGTTGCTATTGATTCTCATTTTTAAAAGGCTTACTGATTATTTTTCATGAGCACACTCGATTGGATAGTACTGGTTCTAACACTGGCTACCATCATCACGTATGGGTTGCTTAAGAGCCGTACCAGTCATAACCTCGACGGATACTTTCGTTCGAACCGTAATTTGCCATGGGGATTGGTACTCCTGAGTATTATGGGTACGCAAGCCAGCGCTATTACTTTTTTATCGGCGCCAGGGCAGGCGTATACCGACGGGATGCGTTTTGTACAATATTACTTTGGCATTCCGTTGGCCATGGTGGTTATCTGTATATTTTTTGTTCCCATTTTTCGAAAGGGTAATTATTATACGGCATATGAATACCTTGAGCATCGTTTCAATGGCCAGACACGCACCCTCACTGCTTTTTTGTTCTTATTGCAGCGCGGGCTCTCTACCGGAATCAGCGTATTTGCTCCATCGCTGATTCTCTCTTCGCTCATGGGATGGGACATTATCTGGACTAATATTTTTTTGGGAGGACTCCTGGTCATCTACACGATCTCTGGTGGTGCTAAGGCCGTAGCGTATACGCAGCAACTTCAACTGATCATCGTATTTGCGGGTATGTTTTTAGCGGGATGGATGGTGGTGCGTCTCTTGCCCCCAGAGGTAGGGTTTACGGATGCGCTGGCCATTGGAGGGCAGTTGGGTAAGTTTAATGTGATCTCTACTGGTGTTGTGAATGAAAAGTTCAATTGGAACGATCAGTATAATATCTGGAGCGGACTAATCGGCGGATTCTTTTTGGCTCTTTCTTATTTCGGAACCGATCAAAGCCAGGTAGGGCGCTACCTGACTGCTCAATCGTTACGCGAAAGCCGCATGGGGCTACTTATGAATGGATTTGTAAAAGTGCCCATGCAATTTTTGATCTTGTTGATCGGAGTTCTGGTATTTTCCTTTTATCAATTTCAGCAGGCCCCTGTTTTTTTTAACCAGGTACAACTCAATAAGTTGAGAGCAGCTCCGGTCTATGGTGACTCGCTACAGCTAGCCGAAGCTTCGTACGAAGCCCTAGGGCTGCAAAAGAAAGCCCTTGTTCAGCAGTATGCTATGCTGCGGACTAACGAAAAAATATCATCATCGTCGTCGTCGTCTTCTTCTTCTTCGGTCCGTCAGCAAGACAGCGAACATCTTAAGGACCGGGTAATAGATTCGCTAAAGGTGTTACAGCATCGATCAGACAGTGTGCGGGCTAGGGTAAAAGGCTGGATCGCGAGCCAAGTTCCGGGTGGAGACAGCAACGACACTAATTATATTTTTCTCCGTTTCGTGGTCGATCATTTGCCAGCCGGATTGGTAGGTCTTTTGATAGCCATTATTTTTTTAGCCTCATGGGGAAGTATCGCTGCCGCCATCAACTCGCTAGCATCTTCGTCGATGATCGATTTTCATAAACGATTTTCGACTTCACAAAGTAGTAGCGAAGCAGAGTATAAACTGTCAAAATGGTACACGCTGGGGTGGGGTATTTTTTGTATTGCTGTGGCGATGTTTACGTACAACATAGGCAACAGCCTTATAGAAGCTGTTAATGTATTGGGTTCTTTGTTCTATGGTGTGGTGCTGGGAATTTTTTTGGTAGCATTTTTTATGCCTCGAATTACTAGCGGCACGCTTGTTTTTTGGGCATCACTTGTAGCAGAACTGGTGGTGATTGTTGTATTTCTGCTCTCTCGGACGGGTGTATTTAAGTTAGCTTTTCTATGGCTCAATCCACTGGGAGCAGGGCTGGTGGTTTTATTTTGTGTTTTGTTACAGTGGACGACAAAAAAAAATCGCTCCGAAAGCGGAGCGATTCTCTCTAGTTAGACAGCTATTTATTTTAGATCGGCCAACAATTTATCGTTGAGCTTTACATAATCCATATTCTTAGCAGCCAGGGCCAGTTCTTTTGATTTTTCGGCAGCGGCTCTTGCTTCGGCGGTCTTGCCTAATTTAGCCAGACAGTTGGCGCGTTGGTGATGTACCCAATAGGCATTGGGCGTTAGTTCTACGGCCTTATTGAACCAAGTAAGCGCTTGGTTCAGGTCTTTCCCGTTATCTAAGTAGTACATAGCGGCATTATAGTAAGGAGGCTTTTCTCCCTGCATTACCTTGGCAATGTTGCTCATTATTTTGCTATCGATATCGGTAGAGATAGGCAGGCTAACTTTTGTCTTATCCCAAGAAAGGCTAAGCTGGCAGCTATTAGGTTTAATGTTTTCTACTGCAATGGTGAAGTTCTCTACGCCCTCTTTTAATTTTTCTACAGGCGCGCTGACTCTTACCAGGTCCATGTCTTGTTTATAAGCACTGGGGCCTGTTACGTCGGTTTGTTTACTGATGATAATCGTCCAGTTATCCTTATCGGGAATGCTCAACAGTCCATATTTTCCAGGAGCTAGGGTAACACCGCCAATGCTCACATCGTCGCTGAATTGCAGTGTGGTGGCATTGTTGGCTCCTGTACGCCAAATTGATCCATAAGGAACCAGATCTCCAAAAACTTTACGACCCTTAACGGCGGGGCGAGAGTAATTGATTTCGATACTACCAAGACCAAAGTCTTGCTTTACTGTTTGTGTAGGACTGGGGGCAGGGGTTTTAAGTTGCGCTTGGACATTTATCACCCATACAAGGCAGCTGACCAGCCAGAAAATCTTTTTCATGTGTAGATATTTTTAGGGCTGTAAAATTACGAAAATTCAACTACTTACCAGAACTCGAAAAAGCACCCCTGTTATCGTTTGAATCCGGGGTGGAACTGCTCTAGGGTCTTTCGTAAGAAATCGCGGTCGAGGTGGGTATAGATCTCGGTGGTGGTAATGCTGGCATGGCCGAGCATTTCCTGCACCGCACGCAGGTCGGCGCCACCCTCTACTAGGTGAGTAGCGAAGGAGTGTCTAAACGTGTGCGGAGAGACAGCTTTGTTGATGCCTGCTTTTTTGGCTAGCGCTCGTATAATATAAAAAATCATCACCCTAGATAGGGCAGCCCCTCGTTTGTTAAGAAACAAAATATCCTCCATTCCTTTTACCGGGCTTTGGTGTACGCGTATCTGTTCGCGATACAATTTAATATGGTGTGCTGCTTCTTTTCCGATCGGAACCAGTCTTTCTTTATCACCCTTGCCTCTTACTCGAATGTAGTCGAGGTCGAGATATAGTTGCGAGACCTTGAGTCCAATCAGCTCGCTTACGCGGAGGCCACAGCTGTAGAGTGTTTCTAACATGGCTTTATTACGGGTGCCCTCGGGTGTACTCAGGTCTATAGCAGCGATCAGGGATTCTATCTCTTCAAAGCTTAGTGTATCAGGAAGAATTCGTTTTTGCTTGGGGGCTTCGAGCAGCGTAGTGGGGTCGGTCGATACAATTTGTTCGAGAACGCAATAGCGAAAAAAAGATTTGATACCCGAAATAATACGCGATTGTGAACTGGCCGACAGCCCCAGTTCATTGATCCAGTGAATAAAGAGTCTTAATGTTTCTGCCGATAGTTGTTCGGGGGTTGGAGGAGATGGCTGTAGTTGCAAGTAGCGGGTGAGAAGATCGATATCTCTACCATAGGCCGCAACCGAGTGATCGGACAGGGAGCGCTCTAGTTGCAGCCAGGCCTTGTATCCTTTCTTGTAAGGCTCCCACATACCATTACTATTCTAGCACGATGTTCTTTTCTTTCTCTACCCATTTGTTGTTACTCTTAAATCGTACCCAAATACGTGTGTCGGTAATATGCACCGAGTCGAGATGGTCGTGAATAACATCGTAATCGATGGGCAGCTTTTCTCCAAAGGTCATCATGGCCTTTTTTCCGCTGTAGGCGTCCTCTACAAAGATGTTACCGCGGTCCGTGTTGACGATCAAGTTTTCGGGAATAGAGAACTTGCGATCGAATGAGTTGATGCCACTAGACTTGATAGAGAATTTTTCTTTTTTGTCGTAAGGGAGTTTGATCTGAAAGCCGCGGCCAGTGAGGCAGTCATTAAAAAGTAGCCACACATAGGCATTGTCTTTAAATTTTGCGGCTACGAATTGACTATTGATGCGCACAGGCTGACCGATCAGGTAGGCCAATCCAGTCTTGGTGTAAGTGTCCATTTCGGAATGGTACCATTGGATACTATCGGGAAGACAGCCTTTCATTGAAATACTAACGGTGGGTAGGGTGGCATGTATGCCGGTAAAGGCAATGGTGTCGTTGTTACAGGTCGTATCACAAAAAGTTGCCTGCCCACCCGATCCCTGACAAGCCGGAAGTAAGAATTGAATGATGGCAAACAAACAAAGAAGCCCTACTAGTCTCATGGCAAAGAGGTTTGTACAAATTTAGATGGTTTGAATGATTATATTTGCGCCCCATGCAAAAGCCTTCTACAAATTTGCTCCGTTCGTTTCGTGCCAAGGCCCGTCACCGTAAAACGGCGTTTAAACGTTTTTTGACTCGTCTCGAGAAAAAACCGATTCGGGGTTTGCAACAGTTAATTGTGCAAAAGGAAAAAGAAGTATGGTCTGAAATCGATTGTTTGTCTTGCGCTAATTGTTGTAAGACGATGACCCCGACGTATACGCCTGCCGATCTAAAAAGAATCTCTCGTCATTTTAACATGACGGTTCCGGAGTTTAAAAAGAAGTGGCTCAAGCAAGAGAGAGGCGGTGATCGCGATTGGGTCAATCGCTCTACTCCCTGTCAGTTCTTAGATACCAAGAGCAACAAGTGCAGTATCTATGCGATCAGGCCCCTTGATTGTTCCGGCTTTCCGCATTTGCCAAAAAAGTTTGTAGAGTTCGCCCATATCCACAAGCAAAATCTAGACAGTTGTCCAGCCACTTTTTTATTGGTGGAGAAACTAAATCAGCAGCTAGCCGATCGCCTTTAGAAGAATAGGTGCCGTTCAGCTGACTTGATCTGTCTTGCGCTGCAATCTGCTCAAGTCACATCTTCGATCAGCTCAATCAAGGGCGCCTCGCCCTTTTTCCAGGTAATGGCGATTATATCGTATTGAATCCATTTTCTTTTGGATAAATGCAATAAAGCCCCGGCAGCACGCTGTAGTACTCTCATTTTATGGGAATGAACCCGTTGTTCGGGTGGACCCCAGGCAGTACTGCTTCTGGTTTTTACCTCTACAATATGCAGCCACTCACCACGTGTGGCCACAATATCTATTTCTGTTTTACCCCAACGGAAATTCCTTGCCAGTAATGTATAGCCTTTTTCTCTCAGCCAGTCGGCTGCCAATGATTCTCCGGTGCTACCCAGCGAAAGATGCTCATTCATGCTGTATCTTTAACCAAGTATAAACCATAGCCAGAATGGATGCAATATGGCCGTTACGCGGTGTAGTAAAACACTATGATTGGGGAGGTCGTCAGTATATAGCTGGCCTTTTATCGGAGAAAAATAACGAAGAAAAACCCTTTGCGGAGTATTGGATGGGTACTCATCCACAAGGGATGTCAGTAGTAGCCACTGCCGCTGGTGAATGGATGCCGCTGAACCACATGGCTGGAGAACTTAGTTTTTTATATAAGGTGCTTGATGTGAGCAGTATGCTATCTATTCAGGTGCATCCCTCTAAAGAGGCCGCAAAATATGAATTCGATCGAGAGAACCAATTGGGTATCTCGTTGGATGCTCCCCACCGAAACTACAAGGATGCCAACCATAAACCAGAGTTGATGGTGGCGCTCAGTCGTTTTTGGTTATTACATGGCTTTCAAGAACCGGCGCTGTTAAGGCGAACATTAATGCATACGGCGGCTTTACAATTTTTACTTCCTGTTTTTGAACAAGGTGGCTACGAGTCCCTCTACCGGACGGTCATGGAGATGCCACAAGCTCAAGTCGATCTTCGTTTGCGTTCTCATGTAGACTCTATTTTACCGCTCTATAGCCTACATCAACTTTCAAAGGACCATCCCGATTTTTGGGCGGCCCGTGCGGCAATCGAATTTTCGCAGGCGGGGCATATAGACAGGGGCATTTTCTCGATTTACCTTTTTAACCTGGTTCAACTAGAACCTGGAGAGGCTATCTTTCAAGATGCCGGTGTTCCTCATGCGTATCTAGAGGGGCAAAATGTAGAGATTATGGCCAATTCCGACAATGTGCTTCGGGGAGGCCTAACCAGCAAGCACATCGATGTGGGTGAACTTATCAAGCATGTCCGATTTGAGCCGGTTATTCCTCGCGTACTGCATGCGGCACCTTCCGACGGGGCCTTTGATATTCCTGTAGATGATTTCAGACTTTCCCAGCTAACGCTTAATAAAGGTGCGTTGCATACCCTACGGGTAGATACTCCTTCGATACTGCTCTGTATGCAGGGATCCGTGGAGTTAAGGGCAGGGGAGCGAACCTTTCTGCTTAAACAGGGACAACCCGCTGCCTTGCTACTGCCTGGGTATGACATTGCCATCAAGGCCGTTTCGGATGCCCTGCTATTTAGCGCTACTACGGGTTTCCACAGCCGTTGATAAATCAACCGGCGATTTGAAACAATTGAGTTAATTTTGTAACACAACTTTCTCTTAAACCGAAACCATGAACAGCGCCATAAAATTCAGTTTGTTTACTCTGATACTCGTGTTCTTTACCACAGCTTGTAAATTCTTTTTTGGTCCCGAGATTGCGTTTTCAGGCTTCTCTCCTGTACTTGCCATTGCGCTTTTCTCTGGCTATGTTTTTAACAAGAAAGAGGGGCTCTTCATACTGCCCTTGCTGTCGCTGGTGCTCAGCGACCTTTTTATACAGGCACTTTATCAACAAGGCGTATTCGATTATCCTGGATTTTATAGTGGGCAATGGAAAAATTATTTGTTGCTTTTAAGTGCAACGATTTTGGGAGCAATGCTTAGGGGTAGAAGCTATGGCTCGCTGGCGTTAGGTGCTGTAGCCTCTCCCACTTTCTTTTTTATTCTCTCGAATTTTATGGTATGGCTTTCTTCCTCGGAGACTATTTATACTAAAAGCTTAGGTGGGTTGATGGCTTGCTACACGGCTGGTCTTCCGTTTTACCGAAACTCACTGATCGGCACATTTGTGTTTTTGCCTGTTATATTGGTGCTGTTCAATTACCTAGAGCGCAGAAAGGCTTCATTGGTGCTAGCACGTTAAGCCAGGCTCTCTTCGTAGCCCGTATCGATCTTTAGTTTTTTTCCGGCAGCTGCTTCTGTTGCGAGTTGATCGCACCGATTGTTGTATTCATTGTCGGCGTGCCCTTTGACCCAATGAAAATGTAGATGATGTTGTTGGCTTAATCCGTAGAAGATTCGCCAGAGGTCGGCGTTCTTTTTACCCCCTCTAAAATTGGTAGCCATCCATTTTTTTAACCATCCCTCTTTGACCGCTTTGACTACATATTGGCTGTCAGAGTAGATCTCTATGTGTAGCTCTTCTTTTTTGAGTGCCTGAAGGGCAGCAATTACGGCCATGAGTTCCATTCTGTTGTTGGTCGTTAAGCGGTACCCTTGAGATAATTCAAGTTGATGGTCACCACTCATAAGAATAGCGCCATAGCCGCCCGGTCCGGGATTCCCTTTGGCAGCGCCGTCGGTATAAATGATGATGGGTTTTGCCATGGCAGCAGTAGCTACACTTGAAAGACGCCAGTTTTTAAGGCATCTATATCTGGATTGTGATTAGCGGCGGCAATACCTTGCGCTACCAGTTGACGAGTAAGGGCAGGGTCTATAATCTCGTCTACCCAAAGTCTTGCGGCTGCATAGTAGGGAGAGGTTTGCTTTTCGTAGCGGCCCTTAATATCATTCAATAATTTCTCCTCGGTCTGCGGATCGATGGTCTTTCCTTGGGCTTTCATGGAGGCTACTTCTATTTGTAGCAATGTTTTTGCAGCGGCCTCACCTCCCATCACAGCAATCTTTGCCGTGGGCCAAGCGTAAATAAAGCGGGGATCGTAGGCTTTACCACACATGGCATAGTTGCCGGCACCAAATGAATTGCCCATAATGATGGTGATCTTAGGTACTATTGAGTTGGCAACGGCATTGACCAGCTTGGCGCCATCTTTGATGATGCCAGCTTGTTCGCTGCGGCTGCCTACCATAAAGCCGGTTACATCTTGTAAGAAGAGCAAGGGGATCTTCTTTTGATTACAATTAAGAATAAAGCGGGCAGCTTTGTCGGCACTGTCATTGTAGATAACACCTCCCATTTGCATTTCGCCTTTGCCGCTCTTAACGATCTTTCGCTGGTTAGCCACAATACCTACAGCCCATCCCTCGATACGGGCATAGCCGCATACAATGGTCTTTCCATAGGCTGATTTAAAGGGAGAAAAACTGCCGGCATCTACCAGGCAATCGATTATTTCTTGCACATCGTATGGCTTTCCGTCTCTGGGAAAGATTCCATAGATGTCTGTTGTGGGACGGATTGGGGCAATTGGTTTTACTCTGTCAAAGCCGGCTTGCCGGGGTGCACCCAGAAGCGACATGGTTTTTTTTATGTGGTCCAGGCAAGCCTCTTCGCTAGTAAAGGTATAATCGGCCGTACCACTGATCTGTGCGTGCATGCGGGCACCTCCTAAGCTCTCGTTATCGATATCTTCTCCTATGGCGGCTTTAACCAGATAGGATCCAGCTAAAAATACCGATCCATTTTCCTCTACCATTAGTGTTTCGTCACTCATGATGGGGAGATAGGCCCCTCCGGCCACACAGGCTCCCATTACAGCGGCAATTTGAGTAATCCCCATACCGCTCATTTTAGCATTGTTGCGAAAGACCCTTCCGAAATGTTCTTTGTCGGCAAAGATCTGTTCTTGCATGGGTAAGTAAACGCCGGCACTATCTACCAGGTAGATGATCGGCAGCCTATTTTCCATGGCAATCTCTTGTAGCCGTAGATTTTTTTTACCAGTAATAGGAAACCACGCTCCCGCTTTTACGGTTTGGTCATTGGCGACTATCACGGCTTGTCTTCCGCTGATGATACCGATGCCCGCGACTGTACCGCCGGCAGGGCATCCTCCTTGGTCTTCGTACATTTCGTAGCCTGCAAAAAGTCCTAGCTCAATAAAAGAGCTGTCTTTGTCGATCAGATATTCTATGCGCTCACGAGCCGTTTTTTTGTTTTTTGCTTTTTGCTTCTCGATCGATTTCTTTCCTCCTCCCAACCGTACCTGTGCGGCCCGTTGTTCTAGCTGGCTCAACAAGCTTCGCAAGTGGTCTTCGTTTTGGTTAAAGGTCAGGTCCATATTATTTGTATTTGGTCTCGATATCCTCTAAGACTTTTAATAATCTCTCTGTAATAGGCACTTCGGTTCCTTCGAACCCTCCGTAGAAATCGGGATTTTGCGTGCGAATGTTATTATAGTAAGCTAGTTGTTGATCTAGGTCTTTTCGAATGGCTTGTTTTATTTTTTCTGCCAAATCTTTCATGCCAGCCTTGTAACAGGCCTCCAGATAAATAAGTGCGGTTTGATTATGACTGTTAAAGCGACTCACCATAGCGTAGGGGAGCGTTTCGGTCGAAATACCTTTTTCGGCTTTTTCAATTAAGGTCTTGGCTTCGGTTAATTTACCGGCATCGGCCAGATTACCTGCGGCTTCCGCAAAGATCTCTCTGATGTTGAGAAGGTGGCGTCGATTTTCCTCATCCATATACATCCCTTTTCTGTCGGCGCCTCCAAAGCGATATTTTTCGTTAAGGTTTTTGTAGATCACAGATAGGTTATTGTCTCGAATAGGTGTTCCGCCCAGCCCATTAGCACGCATCGATTGATCGGCTACCCATTTCATTTGTGAGTATTGCGGCACCACCGGAACCAATCGATAGGCCAAGCCCTCTTTGCGTAAGAATGGACCAAAGCCCAGCTCTCCATAGGGAGACGTAAAATAGATGGGTCGTTTCCATTTGTTAGCCGCTATGATATTCAAGATCATCAAGTCGTTCTTGAGTAGCGCTCTTTTTGGCAACTCAAAGGCAAAATCGGCAAGAATGGTGTCTTCTGGATTGGCCGTGCCGTTTTGCAGCACCATAGCTTTGTCTACAGGCACAACCACACGACTTACCGGTATCATGTTTAGGGGCTCTCCTCGGGTGTTATCCATACGAGAAGGATCGTCGCTTCCGACATAGTTCTTCATTACGTCGTATAGATCATAGAATGCTTCTTGGTCTATACCAGCCACTGGATTATAGAGTACGTAGTTTCGGGTATTGCCCTGCACTTTAGAAGCATCCCATATTAGATCTAGGGAGTCGGCATCATTTATCTTATAGCGAAGTTGGTTGATGTACCAGTCGATACCCAACAAGCTGTTGTTGACTACGCGGATATCGGTACGAATACCTTCTACCTCTTGCGCATACCAAAGCGGATAGGTGTCGTTATCGCCAAATGAGAATAGAATGGCGTTAGGGGCGCAACTCTCTAGGTAGTTTCTAGCCAGATCGGGGGCCGTAGTCTTATGGCTGCGATCGTGGTCGTTCCAGTTTTGATTGGCCATAAGCGCTGGAACTGTTAGACAGCAAACTGTGGTCAGCACAATCAAAAGAGGTTGTTGCCTTCCCTCGCCGGTTAGCTTACCCAGTAACCAACTGAGTCCTACTCCCAGTACGGCAGCGATAGCGGCAGCACCCAAAGCATTGATCATAGCTCCCTGGCCGTTGCCCGGAAAGCAACTCATAAACGTTACAAGAAATGCCAGCCCCGGGGTGTAAAAAAGAAAATCGCGATACTGAATCTTAGATAATTTCTTGGAGGCAATCTGCACAAAAGCAATCAGCGCAAGTCCTATCCACAGGGCAAACGCATAAAAGGAACCTACGTAAGCGTAGTCACGCTCGCGGGGCTGATTACCCGGCTGGTTCAAATACAATACCACAGCAATACCCGTAAAGAAGAATAGCAAGAAACTTACAATCCAGTCTTTTCTATTTTGGAGATATTGGTATACGCATCCGATAATACCTAGAATAAAAGGAAGTAAGAAAAAATAATTAGTGGCTCCATTGTGCCGTATACTATCGGGTAGTTTCGATTGATCTCCCAGACGCGCGTTATCGAGCAGACCGATTCCGGTTACCCAATTTCCATCGCGCTTGTTACCCATTCCTTGAATATCGTTTTGCTTACCCGAGAAGTTCCACATAAAATAACGCCAATACATCAGGCTCATCTGGTAGCTGAAGAACCAGTTGATATTATCGCCATAGGTCGGAGGCTCATAGGCTCCACTTTCACGATCTTGGCCCAGCCCCAGCCACTCAGCATAGAACTGTGCGTGATATTGATCGTCGCTGGAATCCCAGACACGTGGAAAAAGTTGTTTAACCTCGCTGCTAAAATTATACTCTTTGCTTCTTCCAATAGGCAAGTAGCGATCGGCTCCTTTTACATATTTCATCTCGCTTTCGATAAAGGGCTCGCCGGCTACCAGGTCTTTCGAAGGATCGGCAGCAAAATGAGGCCCATATACCAAGGGAGCACTTCCGTACTGTTCACGACTTAAGTAGTACACCAGGTTGATCGGGTTGTCTACATTATTCATGTCTATGCTCGGGTTAGCATTAGATCTGATAAGTGCCGTAAAGTACATGCAATAGCCCAGCATCATAAAAGCATAGCACCAAAGAGAAAGCTTGAGCATGCGAAGTGCTACAGGCTTAATAAAATAGCCCATAGCTCCTGCGGCAACTGCTAAAACCAATAGTCCAGAAAATTTTACACCATCTCCGGGCACAACCACCAGCGGTGTTAACAGTAAGAATAAGAAAGCTACTGACCAACCCGTAAGGAGGGCCGGCTTAAGATTACTCTCCTTAAAGCGAAGAGCCAAAATTACTAGTGCTGTTAAGGCCAAAAAGTAAAACGCAAAGCCCGAAAAGAAGGGTAGACCCAGCGTATTAACAAAGAAAATATCAAATTGACCGGCCGCTTTCATGGAGTATTGAATAACTCCCACCTGCACTAGTCCTGTGATGGCGCAGCCAATTAGGAATGCATAGATGGCACCCTTGGTTGAGGCCTGATAGCGTCGGTAGTAATAGATCATTACAATGGCCGGAATGGTCAGCAAGTTTAACAGGTGCACCCCGATGGATAGACCCATCATAAAAAATAAAAACACAATCCAGCGGTCGGCCTGTAAACGTAGCACAGGATCGATACCAGCGCGTTCGTCGGCTTGCTCCCATTTAAGCATGGCCCAAAATACCAGCGCCGTAAAAAATGAAGAGAGGGCATACACTTCGCCTTCTACTGCACTAAACCAAAATGAATCTGAGAAAGTATAGGCTAATGCGCCTAAAGCACCTGCTGCAATAGTAGTGATTGTTTGATGCTGCGTTAGTTCTTCGTTGGAACCAACAAATAGCTTTCTGCCAAAATGAGTAATGCTCCAAAACAAAAATAAGATTGTGGCAGCACTAGCCAGCGCACTCATAAAATTGACGGCACTTCCTGCTGTGAGGGGGTTGTCGCCAAACAGAACGATAAAAAATCTCCCTAATAGTACAAAAAGTGGAGCACCGGGTGGATGAGGTAACTGCAAGCCTTTGGCGCTGGCAATAAACTCTCCGGTATCCCAGAGACTTCCTCTGGCTTCGCGAGTGAGTACATAGGTGGTAAGTGCGATCAAAAAGATAAGCCAGCCGCTGAGGTTGTTTGCTTTACGAAATGTCATGAGTCGGGTGATTTTGCTATAGGCAAAAATAGGGGATAGGAGGGTAAGTTTTGGCTAATTCGGGCAGAGGGTTCTAGGGGGTACTATTGAAAGTACACACGTACCGTCTGGTAGGCTAACTGGCTTTGTCGGCTTCTCTCAGAAAAGCCCTTGAGACCAAACAAGCCGGCCGCATTTCCTTTGTTTATGGCAATTTCGAGGTAACCGGCGCTGTTAAAAAAGGCCAGTTTCTCTCCTTCGGCTACGTCGGCGTAAGTTTCACTCAATTGGTCGATTGTTTCATCACCCCTAAAGACGATCTTAAAGCCACGACCTTTTCTATTTTCCTCGAATTGGGTACGCGTAATGTTGACGATTACATTTTCGAAGCCGTCAATAAAAATGATCTGCCCTTCGATGTATTGTTGTTCGATGGTGGGGCGAAGGTGTTTTTTTTCTGCAAAGCTAATATCGGGTCTGCCAATAGAGAGAATCGGTTCTCCTTTGCTTAACCGATCTACCACTTGTCCCATTATACTCGTCACTTGTAAAGTGGTGCGGGGCGTGCCTTCGTCTAGGGGAATGCCCATGACTATCTCGGGGGTTTCTTCTAGAATCATGCTGAGTAAGCCATTATCGGCACAAATAAAATAGTGCTCTTGGTGAAAGGCCAGCAGTAATTGTTTTGGTTTGGTACCAAATAAATCGACCATAATCAAGTGAAAGGTATGCGGCGGAAAATGCCGAATGGCACTTCTGCAGACATAGGCAGCCTGTGTGTAATTGAACGGAGGGATATTATGAGAGATGTCGATCAGTTGAAAGTCGTTGCTGAGTTGCAGCAGTTGCGCTTTGATAGCGCCTACCAAGTAATCGGGGCTTCCAATATCTGAAGTAAGAGTTATCAGGGCCATACCTATTGGATCAACTTTCCTTTTTTAAAGAAAAAGCGGTGGACTAGTTTGTCAGTCAATTGTGGAAATAGTTTATTCATCCATACTGTTCTAATACCTGTAAACGTAAGAACCAGGGTACGCTTGCGCAGCGCAATAGCCGTAAGAATATGACCGGCACAGGCATCGGCAGACATCATCTTACTTTCGTTCATGGAGGTTTCGCCATGAGCCTCGGCCTTTTCATTTAGAGCGGACTGCCGAATATTAGAGGTGGTAAAACCCGGGCACACCCACATTACATGTACTCCCTGGTCTAGCAGCTCCGTACGAAGTGACTCCAGCCATCCCTGCAAAGCGAATTTGCTAGCCGAGTACCCCGTTCGTCCAGGCAGTCCTCGGTAACCTGCAATGGACGAGACTCCCACTATTATACCCCTTTGTTGAATAATAGAAGGCAGTGCGTATTTGGTGCAATAAAGGGCGCCGTAAAAATTTACATCCATCACTTTTTTTATAACGTCCATCTCCGCATCCGCAAATAGGGCACGCATAGAGATACCAGCATTATTGATAAGGATATCGATGGGCCCTAAGGCCTGTAGGGTGCTTTCGATAAAATGACGGCAGTCATTTTCTTTACTCACATCGGCTACTACCGTAAGCAGCGAAGCACCCGCATTCTCGGTTTGCAGCTGGTAAAGCTTGTCTTGGTTTCGGCCGCAGGTAGAGACCTTGGCTCCTTGCGCCAGCAAGGCTTGTACAAGCGCTTTGCCAATCCCATCGGTGCCACCCGTTACCGCAACCACTTTGTTATTGAAGCTTTGCTCCATAGCCACCCTTTTTACAAACCTACTTTAAAAAAGAAGAAAATCAGTTGATAAATCAGTCTAAAAAGTTTTGGTACAAAGGGGTATGAGGCTTATTTTTGCACTCCCAAAAACGAGGTTGATCTCGTAGCTCAGTTGGTAGAGCACAACACTTTTAATGTTGGGGCCCTGGGTTCGAGTCCCAGCGGGATCACCAAAAAGCCGTCTTTCGAGACGGCTTTTGTTTTATAAATGATGCTCTTCGAAAGTGGGTCTTTCGGATGCTAGCAGGGTAATAGATTTACTGAAGGGAGATGGGGTAGATAGTAAGACTAGCTACTACTCGTTAAGCCTGTGCAGTAAGCGCCAGACTCATTTGTTGCATTACTTGCTTGTTGGTCATGTCTTGCGCCAGGCAAAGCATATTTAAAAAAGCTTTTTCTCCGGATATGCCATGTCCGATGATAACAGGCTTGGAAACGCCTAATACAGGAGTGCCTCCGTAATTCTCAAAATTAAAGCGATCAAAGTAGGGGTTGCTTAGTTGTTGGTGCTGGGCGATATCGTACAGCGATTCGGCCATTTTTAAAATAATATTTCCGGTAAATCCATCACAAACCATTACGTCGGCTTTACCGGTCAGCACATCTCTACCTTCTACATTTCCTATAAACTGAATCTGTTTATTCTCTTTTAGTAGGGGGTGAGTAGCCTGGGCCAGGGCATTTCCCTTGGTTTCTTCTTCGCCCACATTAATAAGGCCTACCGAAGGATTTTCGATACCCAGCATAACCCTTGCATAAACCGAACCCATAATCGCAAATTGATTCAGCAACTCGGGTTTACAGTCTGCATTAAGTCCAACGTCTAGTAACAAAGCTGTTCCTCCATCCAATTTGGGGATGATGGTAGAAATGGTAGGACGAATGACTCCTTCTAAGGCTTTAATGCTAAAGTGAGTTCCTACGAGCATGGCCCCTGTGTTGCCGGCGCTCATAAACGAGTCTATCTTTCCTTTCGAAAGCCAACCGAATCCTACTGCAATAGATGAATTTGTTTTTTCTTTAAGGGCTTTAGTGGGATGTTCATGCATGCCGATCTGTTCAGGCGCATGGACGATAGTGATAGGTGTTAAGGATACCTGCTCTTGCTGTAGCAAGGGCAATAAAACAGGCTCGTCGCCAAATAGACAGAGTGGAGTGTTAGGGAAAAGTTCTTGAAATGCTTTTACGCCTTTAACGGCCTGAACGGGGGCATAGTCCCCGCCCATCATGTCAATACCGATAACCATGAATTACTTGGCCTTCAGGGGTGCTTTCTCAGCCACCAACTTTCCTTTGTAAAAAAGCTTACCCTCACTTACATGGGCGCGATGACGCAAGTGCGTCTCTCCGGTAGTACCATCGTTGCTGATAGTAGCTTCAGTCGCTTTATAGTGAGTGCGGCGTTTAGCACTTCTTTGCTGGCTGTGTCGGCGTTTAGGATTTGGCATAAAACAACTTTAAGAGAATTATGAAAGGTCTTTGAATTTATCGAGTCCTTTCCAGATAGGATTTTCTTTCTTCTCCGGAGAGGGGTTATCTTCTAATTTTTTAAGCAGCTCGCGAGCGGTTTTATTACAAAAGGGGCCATCCATTTTTTCGAATGTACAGGTCTTTTGCATGGGTAAACTGAGGTTGATGAACTCGTAGATCCAATCCTCAACATTTAAGTGGCTCTCGCCACGACCGATATAGTACACGTCGGGATCTTCTTCTTGCTCGTTCATTAACGCAGGCTCTTCTACCATCTTGACCGTGATCGTGAATTCATCCCAAAGTTCCAGTGGCAGATCGCTGTTGCAGCGATCGCAGGTCACTTCGAGTTTTCCGCCGATCTCAAAGGTGAGAAGCATAAAACTCGTTTGCTTTTCTAAATGTAGCTTGATTTTTGCCAGGCAATGGCGAAAATCTTGCTGTTGAAAGGCTGCAAAGAACTTATCGCTGATCTCGTAATGAAACTCGTGAACACCGGGCTTTAACCCCACGAACGCTATGTCGTACTCCCGTCGACGGCCCATAGGACAAGTTTTCAGCGTGCGCAAAGGTAAGGGATTTATCTGAAAAATCCCCGGCGAATATTTCGTTATTTTGCCGAGTCTCAACCTCTTAAATCGCTGGTTTTGAGTAAGGTAAACTACATATTGTGGCAAAACCGAATCAGTCTTGTTTTTGAACGTTTTATGAAAAACAGGGCCTGGGTGTTACTAGTGCTTCTCGCCCTGGGTATACGGTGGGCTGCTTTTTATCCTGAGTGGGTAGAAAAGTACTACAGCGGCTTATTTTTTCCGGTGTTCTCTCAGTGGCAACGTTTCTTGCTGGGCTGGATTCCCTTTAGTATAGGCGATCTGTTTTATGGCTTGTTGGTCTTTTTAGTATTATTCAAGACCGTGGGGCTTTTTCGCGATCTGCATCGCAAGCAAGTAAACCGCTCCTATGTAGTAAAGGGGGCTCAACAATTCATTTTTTTATTCTTGTTCGTCTATGTTTTCTTTAATCTGTTTTGGGGGTTAAACTATAGTCGTGCCGGTATAGGTCATCAACTGGATATTTATCCTGATAGTGCTACTATAGAGGAAGTAGATCGCTTAACCGTAGCACTGCTGTCGAAGGCAGCAGCGAATCGCTCGTTAATAAATTCGCAAGCAACTTCGAAGCACATTAAGAAACGCTCGCTTTTTTCGCAGGCTATGCAGCAGTACCGCGGTGGCAATCAGCCCTATTCTTTTGCAGCTACGGCCGCCTTTTCGGTTAAGCCATCATTGTATAGCTACCTGGGTAATTACCTAGGATTTCAGGGGTATTATAATCCCTTTAGTGGAGAGGCGCAGGTCAACACTACCATTCCCGTAGTCTTGCAACCCTTTGTAACCTTGCACGAGCTAGCTCATCAGGTTGGCTATGCCAAAGAAAGCGAAGCCAATTTCGTGGGGTATCTGGTAGGTAAAGATCATCCTGATCCATTGTTTAGGTACTCCGTTTATCTTGAGTTGTTTCGTTATGCGCAATCGGAGCTATATCGACTGGATAGTACTCGTGCCATAAATGTTGCCAAGACTATTCCAGCCGCCATCAAAAGCGATCTGCAAGCGATTCGTCGTTTTTATTTAAAGTATCAAACCCCGGTAGAGCGCATCATTATGCAGGGGTACGATTATTTTTTACAAGCAAACGATCAGCCGCAGGGTACCCGAAGCTATCATCAGGTGGTAGGGTGGGTCATCGCTTTTGTGAGAAAAGAGGGAGTAGAAGGGTTGTGATAGAGGCGGCAGCAATAGATTTAGAATTTGTTCTTCCACATCATACTCTCTACTGGACGATCGGGCTGGTTGCTGTACTTGGAATTTTTCTTTTGGTCGTACGACACCTTTATAGGCCCCTCTACCGGAAAATAGATCAGTTGTCCAATGGGCATGCCCTTGTATACTTTTACAGGCTGCTTTACAGAGATCTCGAGCGTCCAATTTCCACAGAACCCCACATCGCCCTTGCCGGCCGTTGCGTGAATGTCTATACCCAGGCGACCCGTTGAAGACTTTCCTTCTAAAAAGGGCACATGCGCATGGGTTTCGGTGTATTCTTCGGTTACCCCCAAATAAAATATATGGGGATAAAGTACGATCCCATCATCGGGTATTTCGAAATAATCGATCTGGTTGTGTTTTTTGGCATCGATCATGTGCTCTTTGTAGGTAGCCAAGGTTTTTCCCAAATGCACATCATACGAATTACTGCCCAGGCACTCTGGGCGGTAGGGGCTGATTTTGATGGTGCCCTTCTTAATTTCTTCGAGAATTCTGCTGTCGGAGAGAATCATAGTGGTATCTTCGGTTAGGAGCCGGCAAAATAACTAGGATTCTTGCTACGATGCCGATTATTTTTCAACAAAACCCCACTTCGCAACTGCAGATAGCCGTCTGGCATATCAGCGAACCCCTCTCTTTTTTTGAGCAGCAGGTTATGGCCGAGCGCACCATTGAGCATCCACAGGTAAGAGCCCGTCACCTGGCAGCCCGACACCTGTTGTTACAACTTAGGCCTTCATTTTCATTAAGTGATCTGGTAGTGGCAGACTCGGGAAAGCCCCTTGTTGCCGACGACTCTTTTTATTTTTCACTGAGTCACTGCGCTAACCATGCAGCTGCTATTGTCTCTACCGCTGGCCCAGTCGGTATCGATCTGGAGCCATCTGGCGACCGGATCTTTAGAATAAGGCATAAATTTTTAAGTGATGAAGATCAGGCTTGTTTACAGGCTGGTGCTGGTTTGCTTCAGCTGCAAGAGGGTACAGCCGCCGCTCAGTGGCTAACGCGTTGCTGGTCGGCCAAAGAGTCCATCTATAAGTGGCACGGGGCCTCAGGAATCGATTTTCGAGAGCAGATTAGGTTAGAGAAGATCGAACCTTTGAAAAAAACGCTATACTTTTTCTTTGCCCCAACTGGTCAGTCGGTGCAAGTGATCTATGAAAGGGTGCAAGGCATGGAGTTGACATGGGTGCAGCCTTCGGCTTAATCGTCTTCTCCGTTATCGCCCGGTTCTTCTAGTAAGTTTAGATTGACATCAGCTCCGGAGATCCCCTCGATAGAGCCCCGTATATGCGCTGCGTTGAGCAGTACTTTTTCGAGTTGCTTTTCGCGTGCTTTCCAAAGTTTCTCCATAGCATCGCGCTCTTTTTGAATGGAGAGTTTCATGGTCATAAAGCCTTCGCGGATCGCCTGCCACTGGTCGGCAAATTCACGACTAATAAGATAATCGTAGAGCAGCTGCATCTTGTCGCCCTTGTTCTCTTGATTGCGTTGTACAAAGTTGATGCGGATCAGCGCATCACGTAGCAGGTGTACGATAGCCTTTACCTCCGAAAAATTACAGATCCAAACGCCATCTTTTTCACCAAATCGATCCATGTCTTTTGGAAACGCCTGCGTAACCAAGACCGCGATATCTGCTCCGAGACTACGTTGATCGGTCTTTAATTTTTCGATCCATTCTTGTGAAAAATCTTTTGTACGCTTACTCTCAAAAATAATTTTACCACAGGGTTGCCCCAGTTTATCGCGTACGGTAAGAATACAATCGGCCCCTCGCACCCCTTTACCAACCTCTTCGATTAAATCGAATGGGAACGCATGGCGAAGCTGTTCTTCCAGCAAGAGTTCTTGGGCCTCTCCTTGGGTTTGCATACTGCCTTGTTCTGCTTTTCGTTTCATCTCGTCGGCCAGCTTTCGCTGCGCATCGAGTTTTTCTTCCATCTCTTTTAATTTGAGTTGGAACTCGAGTTCTTTACCGACTAATTTTTGTTCTTCTGATTTTCTGATCTCCGCTGCGAGCAGCTCTCTTTCTTGTTGTAGCTTCTTTTGAAGGGTTATCTCCAGCTCTTCTTCTTTGCTTTTGAGAGCTCTTTCTTTTTGTAAATAGTCGAGTTGCTGTTGTCTGGCTTCTTTGAGCTTTTGTTCGTTCTCGTTATTAGCCTGTTCTAGTAATTTAAGTTGATGCTCGTATTCTTGTGCGGCCGACTGTTTAGCTGCGGCAGCAACACTTTCCCGAACTTGTTTTTTTTCTTCTTCTAGCTTCGCAAGAAACTCTTCGTTCTTTTTTTTCTGCCACTCGGCCACTTTTACCCGCGTTTCTTTTTCGACCTCTTCGCGGATCGCATCGCTCGGGGCAAAGGAGTGACCGCATTTAGGACATTTTATTTCCGAAGACATACGCCCAATTTTGTTCAAATGTACGAGCGAGGGGCACGAATAAAAAACCCTCCTGTTGCCAGGAGGGTTGGGTGCCCCGGATCGGAGTTGAACCGATACGGCCATTGCTGGCCACAGGATTTTAAGTCCTGCGTGTCTACCAATTTCACCACCAGGGCTATTGGTCGACAAAAAAAATCCCCTCTTTGTCAAGAGAGGATTTTGGAGCGGAAGACCGGGCTCGAACCGGCCACCCCGACCTTGGCAAGGTCGTGCTCTACCAAATGAGCTACTTCCGCAAAAAAAGAACTTTGCCCTTATTGGGCCAATGGGGTGCAAAAATAAGGTCTGTCGGCGTTCAAAAAAAATTTTGATCCTCTTATTTGTACTTGGGGGTATAGAGGCTGCTTTCTTGCACCGGAGCTGTTATCTTTTGATAGCGCTTGGTGTAGAGCATGCTGCAGGCGCCGAATAAAAACGCAACCAGACAACCAACCTGTAGGTAAAATAAAAACCCAGAAGAGGAGGTCCAGCTATGAGTAAAGTCGGACTGTTGAATTTTCTCTAATTCTTGTTGATATTCTTGTTGGGCGTTCATATCATTCATTTAGATTGCAAAAGTAATGAATCGATGGTAATTTTCTATGGATGGCCACTTATAATACGGGCGAAGGTTTTTTTACCGGCTAAAAAGTAATCCCATAGGATGGAACCCTTATACATGCCTTGAAGTTGGCCGCTGCGATTCTTTGGAAATAGGCTTTCTTTTTGTCCCCACAGTAGCCATCCATATACGGCAAAATGAGCACGAGCCACCGCCCACCAATAGCCAGGATCACCGCCGAATAAAGCCCGCCAAGCCGCCAGTCCATCAAGGGCCAGCCGCAGAGGCCATACCCATAGTAAAGTGAGCAATGGCATGTTCTTTAAAAGCATGATGTGATTATTACGGTAATTGAGAAAGGTCTTTTTTGCATTTCCTTTAGGTAGTGTACTGCCACCTTTGTGCCAGACGACAGATTGCGGACACGCCACAATGCGGTAGCCCGCTAACTGAATACGCCAGCAAAGGTCAATTTCTTCTTGGTGAGCAAAAAAGTAGGGATCAAATCCACCAAGTGCACGGTAAACAGATGACCGGATAAAAAGCGCGGCACCACTAGCCCAAAAAATGGGGGAGACTTGGTTGTATTGTCCGTTGTCTGACTCGAGTGTATCAAAGACGCGACCACGGGCAAAGGGATAGCCCAGATGGTCGATCCAGCCACCAGACGCACCGGCATATTCAAATTCTTCTTTTTTGTCGTAGCTAAGGATCTTAGGCTGGCAGGCGGCAATGGTTTCGTCATCTTTCAGCAGCGTAATCATTGGTTGCAAAAAATGAGGACTTACTTCTACATCTGAGTTGAGCAGTACAAAATAATCGGCCTCTATCTGTTGCAGTCCTAGGTTGTATCCTTTGGCAAATCCCAGATTTTTGGGCAAGCAAATGATCTGTAATTGCGGGTAGTTCGATTGCAAAAAAGAAACAGATTGATCGCTAGAGCCGTTGTCTATCACCACCACCTTAAAGGCTTCGTATTGTGTGGCTAGTACCGAGGGTAAAAACGTCTGTAGCAGCGAACGTCCATTCCAGTTCAAGATCACAATAGCAACAGTAGGAGAGGGCATGTAGTGAGTAAAATAGTTACTCAAAAATAGGGCATGGCTCTGATTCTCCCTTAAATTCGAATATGCTTCGCGGTCTTTTTAATTGGAAAACACTTCTTTCGCTGTTAGCTATTGGGATTGTGATCGGGACCATTTTTTATTCACAGTTTTTGGCTAAGAAAATTGCTTTGCGCGAGCGCCAACTGGTAGAGCAGTGGGCCGAGGCTTCTCAGTTCCTCATCAGAGCACCCATGGATGCTGAGCTGTTGGTAGCCACTCGTATCTTGACCGAAAATGATTTTGTTCCCATTATTGAGACCAACGAAAAGGATAGTGTTATCAATTACGTAAACCTAGATAGCGCGCAAGTGGCCTCTTCTCCTACCTTTCTTGCCAAGCAGGTAGAGAAGTTCAGACAGCTGCATCCGCCTGTCAGTTGGAGCGACCCCACCGATGCCTCAAAGGTTAATCGATATTACTATGGCGAATCGGCACTACTTAATCAGGTGCGCTATTTTCCTATTGTACAGCTCTGTATTGTGGCCCTTTTTATTTTGCTCACCATTGTTTCGTTGCATAGTAGTTATCGCTCCTCGCAAAATCAGATCTGGGCGGGTATGGCAAAAGAAACCGCGCATCAACTGGGTACGCCTGTATCTTCTTTACAGGGATGGGTAGAGATGCTTCGGGAAACCCCCGGTGCCGAAAAGGTGGTTGCGGAGTTAGAGAAGGATGTAGACCGTTTGCAATTGATTACCGATCGATTTGGTAAAATTGGTAGTACTCCAAAATTAGAGCGTACCGAGTTGGTAGCTCAGATCGGCAGTATGGTCGATTATATGAAAAAGCGAGCCGGAGGCAAGATTGTTTTTTCCGTTACCAACACCACGCAGGTTCCCGTTTATGCTTTTATTTCTCCTCCGCTTTTTGATTGGGTAATGGAGAATCTACTTAAAAATGCTCTTGACGCCATGAATGGTGGTGGAGCTATTTCGGTCGTTATAAATGAAACCGAAAAAGAGGTGATTATAGATGTGACAGATACCGGCAAGGGTATTCCCAAGCCTCAGTGGTCTACCATATTTACTCCCGGCTTTACCACCAAAAAAAGAGGGTGGGGGTTGGGGCTCAGCTTATCGCGTCGTATTATTGTGGAGTACCATCGTGGTACGTTTTTCGTAAAGCATTCCGAGCTCGGAAAAGGAACCACCTTTACCATCTTGCTGAAAAAATAGTTACTATATTTGCACCCCGCCGAATTCTTATTTGGTCTGTGGCCCAGGTGGCGAAATTGGTAGACGCGCTACTTTGAGGTGGTAGTGGCCGAAAGGCTGTGCTGGTTCGAATCCAGTCTTGGGCACAAACGCCTTTCCAACGAAGTTGGAGGGGCGTTTTTCTTTGTGAGCGTTGAAAGCTTGCTTTCAAAAGCGAACAAGGTAAAACGACCGCCCACGCCGAAGGCGTGGGGAAGGCTTTGGGTAAGACCAACTTATTGAGATGTGTGAGCGTAGCGAACACAACCCAGTCTTGGGCACGAATAAAAAAGTCCTGCACGAAGTGCGGGATTTTTTTGTTAGTAAGCCCCCTCGTAGGACGTATGGGATCACTGAAAGTAATCCAGTCTTGATCAGCTTGTCCGGCTTTAGCAGCAGGTAACGGGGCGAGACAAGGAGCCCACCATCAAAATGCAGCAGTTTAAAAAAATATTTAATTTCAACCTATGGCATTATCAAAGCTGCTCGATTACGCGCTGGTAAAACCCGAGGTGGAGGAATCACTGCCCTTCGGTCCGGATGCGCTGAAGACAAACGGAAAAATGTTTTTACTGATTGCGCAGGAAGTCGACCCGCTTCGCTTCAATACAAAATGTGATCCCGACCGAGCAGCGCAGTTGCAAGAAAAATATACAAGCATACTGCCCAGCTATCAAATGAATAAAAAGTATTGGATTGCCGTACTTCTCGATGGCTTGTTACCCGGAGTGCTGGTCCAGCAATTGATCGATCATTCTTACGAGTTGATACGAGCAACTTCACAAAGGCCAACATCATATACAAAGCCAACATCAAAGCGAAGAAAATGAACCGAGTACATCTTATCCCGCTGTCTATCTCCAATTCCTACTTGATCAAAGGGCCGGTAAATACTCTAGTTGATACCGGAAGTCCAGGGGAGGGTAAGAAGATCATACAAGCCCTTAATAAGCTAGGGCTTCAGTTGTCCGATCTCTCACTCATTCTGCATACACATGGTCACTCCGATCATTATGGAAGTACCCATGAGCTGGTTAAACTGCATCCTGTTCCAACGATGTTACACTCCGGTGATCTCCACATGGCGCTATCAGGCAGTAACGGGCCGATCGCTACGACCACCTTGTTTTCTAGGCTACTTCGTCCCTTGGTCGACAAACCCTTTCAACCACATAAGCCCCATCATCTTGCCGATAACCTGTCCGATCTAAGCCAATTTGGTTTAAACGCTTCGCTTCATCATACACCGGGACATTCAGAAGGAAGTATTTCCATTGCCCTGGACAGCGGAGATATAATTATTGGAGATATTCTGATGGGCGGAATGATGGGCGGCGCTTTCTTTCCTGCCCAACCCGGGTATCACTATTTTATCGAGGACCGGGAAAAAATTCATCGATCAATCGAAGCGGTTCTGCAACTACGAGGAGAACGATATTGGGTTGGTCACGGCGGCCCGTTTTCCTATTCAGCAATTGCCCGTTGGTACGAAAAGATAGTTTAAGCTGTCACTTTTTTCAATTCTCGTACACATACTCCTAAACAGACCCCTCAAAAGGTCCTTATGAGCC
>CANGYW010000014.1 GCA_947458335.1 Chitinophagaceae bacterium
GCATAAGCAGCTTAGCACCAAAATTTTGTAGAAAAAAATTTGGATGTTAAAAAATATGTACTATTTTTAACATCGTTAATCCATTTTACTAACACATTAAATTCAAAAAAAATGGCTACAAAGAAAAAAGCTGCCAAGAAAAAGGCCGCTCCAAAAAAGAAAGTTGCTAAGAAAAAAGCAGCTCCAAAAAAGAAAGCTGCTAAGAAAAAAGCTGCTAAGAAGAAGAAGTAATCTTCCAGAAGTTAATAGAAAATCCCCCGTTCTCGGGGGATTTTCTCGTTTAAGCCTCTACCCCTGTACCTCGAAGGCCTTACCTTGCGGTTATGGATAATGCCAGTATAGCCGAGCAGCTCAAATTGCTGTCTACCCTGCTCGATATTCATGGGGCCAATCCCTTTAGCGTTAAAAGCTACGGTGCCGCCGCCTTTGCAGTAGATAAACTACCCTACTCGCTTAATCAAACCCCGAGAGAGAAACTTCAAACTATTAGAGGTATTGGAAAAAGTGTGGCCAAGGCCATAGAAGAGCTGCTAGATACTGGAAAACTACTTTTATTAGAGGAACAAATTCGGCAAACCCCGCCAGGCGTCATCGAGATGCTTCAACTAAAAGGGCTGGGGCCCAAGAAAATTCATGCCATCTGGAAAGAGATGGGCATAGAGTCTGTTGGCGAGTTACTGTACGCTTGCCAAGAGAATCGATTGGTAGCATATAAAGGGTTCGGCGCAAAAACCCAGCAGTCGCTGATCGAATCGATCCAATTCTTTTTACAACACCAAGGACAGCTCTTGTACGCAGAGGCCGATGCCATATACCCTGCCATAGAAAATTATTTGCAGCAATTGTTCGGCCCGGCAAACGTAGCGGTGACCGGCGCCTTTAGAAGACAAGCGCTCACCCTCGAAGAACTGGAGTTTGTTGTAGCCGAACCTCTCTCTTCTATCAAACCTAAATTCAACACCGCACACCCCCCCGCCTTACTGGAAGAAACAGAACAAAGCCTTTTATATGAATTAAAGAACGGACTTAGACTCAGGCTATATTCCACAGAACAGCCACTAGCACGTCGCCTTTTTTGGACCACCGGCAGCCCCGAATTCCTGGAAGCATACGAGTTACTTCCCACACGCAACAATAACTTATTTGTCAATGCCTGCAGCGAAGAGGAACTCTTCGAGGCTAAAGAACTTCCCTTCATTGCGGCCTGTAAAAGAGAGCGCGCTTCCGTATTACAATATCGATCGAAACAGCCATTGCCATCCCCCATTGAGACAAGCTCTATCCGCGGGCTCATTCATGCTCACTCTACTTGGAGCGATGGAAGTAATACTATAGAAGAAATGGCCAGCGCCTGCATCGAAAAGGGCTGGGAATATATGGTCATCAGCGACCACTCCGCCTCTGCTTCTTATGCCAACGGACTAAATGCAGAACGGGTGGCCGCACAACACCAAGAGATCGAACTACTCAATAGTAAACTGGCACCCTTTAAAATTTACCGATCTATTGAAAGTGACATCCTAAGCGATGGAAGCCTAGATTACAGCCCAGAAGTGCTGGCTAGCTTCGATCTGGTGATTGCCTCTGTACACAGCCAGCTTGGCATGAGCGAAGAAAAAGCCAACACCCGACTAGTGAAGGCCATCGAAAATCCCTACACACGTATTTTGGGCCATCCGACCGGTAGACTTTTGTTGAGTCGAAAAGGGTATCCTATCGATCATCAAAAGATCATCGATGCCTGTGCCGCCAATGGTGTAGTGATCGAACTAAATGCCCATCCCCGTCGCCTAGACCTCGATTGGAGTTGGATCGATAGTGCCCTTGAAAAAAAGGTTTTGATCTCTATCAACCCTGACGCCCATTCTACGCAGGGGCTAGAAGATGTACGCTACGGGGTGTTGGCCGCACAAAAAAGCTGTTTGTCGGCTAAGGAAAATCTCAGCAGTTTTTCACTAATTGCTTTCGAACAGTGGTTGCAGCGTAAAAAAAGATATTAATTTTATGATTGCTGTTCGCCTACCATTTAGAATAGATCTATGAGGTTAGTTGCTATAATCAGTTCGCTTTTTTTTGTGTGCCTTGCTTTTCAGGTAAGGGCGCAAGACTATGTAGGGCTAACGGTAAGACAGATACAAGCCCGACTAAAAAAAGAAACCCGCCCTCGGCAACAGGCCATCCGGTTCTTATCACCTACCTCCGTAACTAAAGAAACGTATAGGACAGCTGTTTCGCCGGCCATAGATCTACAACTGGGCTGTGATAGCTCTGACTTTTGTTTTGCAGAGCAATACCTATGTGCAGATGAGCCGGCCGCCCTGGAGTGCCAGCGTAAGATCTTAGACAAAAAAGAGTACGGGTGGCAAGCCCTTAACGAGAATCAACACGTATCCTCCATGGAGCGACAGCGCTTACTAGAGATCTACCGTCATGAATCCTTTTGGGTAGTACAGGTGTTGCGAACCAACTGGAGCTCGCTACAATACCAGCTACTTTTTTCATCAACGCTCAACTTAGCAAAATGAATACACGCTTTACATGGATCTTACTGAGTGTACTACTTTTGGGCTGCCGCGCTCCAGAAGATATGCTCACACAGCAAGAAGTAACCGCCGTGATGGATCAATTTGATAAGGGCTGGAAAGAAAAAAAACCGGCGCTAGTAGATTCCTCCTTGTCTGTTCACTATCTCTACTTTACCCAATCAGGAAAAACCTTTTCTCGTGCCGCGCTCATAGCAACGGCTGGATCGGATATCTATGGTCTGCAAAACATGTCTCGTGAGCAGATCTCCATTCAAATAGACGGAAACGCTGCGGTCGTCAATACAGTGTGGAGTGGTAAAGGAATGTACCATGGAGAAAACTTTGATGACAAGCAGCGCTGCAGCGTTACCATTATCAAACACCGCGGCAAGGTCAAGATCCTATCGGAGCATTGCACGCCCATTCGGTAATGTAAAGTTTACCCCGTTTTCCATTTTACCTTCTACCTTTGTTGCTCAATTATATTGTATGCGCATCTCCACTATTCTTTACTCGCTACTTTCCTTGCTTTTTGTTTCGAATGCCCTGGGGCAAACAGCTTCAACTTCGACTACGTCAAAGCCGCCCCGTCCCCGTTTAGTGGTTGGATTGGTGTTGGACCAGATGCGCTGGGATTATCTGTATCGATATGCCGATCGCTTTAGCGATAAAGGGGGCTTTAGACGCATGCTAAGCGAAGGAAACAGCTGTGAGCAAACACTGATTCCTTACACCCCTACTGTGACCGCCTGCGGCCACAGTGCTGTTTATACCGGAACGGTGCCTGCCATCAATGGTATTACTGGGAACGCCTGGTGGGATAGCCAACTACAAAGAACCGTCTACTGTACCGAAGACAAAGCGGTTAGCACAGTAGGTAGTAGCAGTTCACAAGGAAAGATGAGCCCCAAGAATATGTTGGTAACCAGTATTGCCGATGAGCTGCGCGTGGCCACCAATTTTCAAGCAAAAGTAATTGGCGTGGCCATTAAAGATCGCGGAGCCATCTTGCCAGCCGGGCATAGCGCCAACGGCGCCTATTGGTACGACAATAGCACGGGAAACTGGATTACATCTAGCTATTATACCAAAGAGCTGCCTGCTTGGGTACTACGTTTTAATGAGAGAAAGATCCCTGATTCCTTTTATGCCTTAGGGTGGAATCTTCTGTACCCTGCCGCTACTTACAAGGCCAGCACCGCCGATAATAAATTATACGAAAACAAAATATTTGGAGACAGCTTTCCCTACGATCTAAAAAAGTACATCGGAAAGGATTACGGAAAGATCAACACGACCGCCATGGGCAACGATATGACCTTTGCAATGGCCAAAGAAGCCCTACTGGGCGAGTCGCTGGGGCGAGACGAGGTGACCGATATGCTGGCAATTAGTTTTTCTTCGCCCGACTACATCGGTCATAGCTTTGGCCCCAACTCTGTAGAGGCCGAAGATGCAATGTTACGAATGGATTTAGCCTTGGGTCAATTCTTTGACATACTAGATCGACAGGTTGGTAAAGGGCTTTATACAGTATTTCTAACAGCCGACCATGGCGCTGCACATGTGCCTGAGTTTAATCAAGAGAATAAACTACCCGGAGGCAGGGTCTTTATGGGAAAGATCATCGATCGACTTAATGTTGACCTGGAGAAAATGTATCGGTTAAAAAAACTCATCGTAAGCGACGATAACTACCAACTTCACCTCAATCACCCACAACTAGATTCGGCTGGTATTCGCGCAGACGATGTGATCGCTTGGCTACAAAAAGAGATGATGAAAGAGGCGGGTATTGACCGGGCCTTTTCGATAAAGGAACTCAATACGGTACCGCTACCTACCACTATCAGAAAAATGCTCAATAACGGCTATCACCCTAACCGAAGCGGCGACCTGCAGATTATCTTAAAGCCTGGATATATCGATGCCTATGGCACTACTGGTACTACCCATGGGCTGTGGAATCCTTACGATTCTCATATCCCTCTGCTATGGTATGGGTGGGGCATTAAAAAAGGAATTACGCAACGAGAGGTATATATGACCGACATAGCCCCTACACTAGCTGCACTATTGCGCATACAGATGCCCAGCGGAAACATCGGTACTGTTATTGCAGAAGTCTTAAAATAAATCGCATGGAACTAAAAGAACAATTCGAAAAAGCTGTTGCAAAAAGTAAAGAATTAACAGAACGCCCCTCTAACGAGACGCTGCTGCAACTCTATTCTCTCTATAAACAAGCTACAGAAGGAGACAATCTACAAGACCCTCCCTCTAATCCATTCGACTTTGTAGCCCGAGCCAAGCATGAAGCCTGGTCTGCATTGCGGGGCAAACCTGCTACGGACTGCATGCAAGAATACATCTCCGTAATGGAATCCTTACAAAAAGGGTAATGCTTATCAATAGCTAAGACTTGCAAAGCGAGCGAACAATCGCGGTAAACTCCGAGGCGACCAGCGAAGCTCCTCCCACCAGCGCTCCGTCTACATCGGGGCAGCCAAATAACTCATCAGCATTGGAGGCTTTTACACTACCTCCGTATAAAATAGGAATCCGCTCGGCCAACTCCTGGCCATAATGGTCGGCTAGTACCTTCCGAATATGTTGATGCATAGCCTGCGCTTGTGCACTGCTTGCTGTTCGCCCGGTACCTATGGCCCAAATGGGCTCGTAAGCAACAACCGCATGGCCGACCTGCTCTTTACTGAGTACAAAAAGAGATTCCTGTAATTGCCGGGCCACATATTCGTTTTGCTGCTCTTGATCACGTATAGTCAGTGGCTCACCACAACAAAATATGGGGCGAATCGAATTCTCGGAACAGCGCTGTAACTTTTCGGCTAGTACAGCATTGGTTTCTCCATTGTACTCCCTTCTCTCGCTATGCCCGACCAAACAATAAGGAATACCCAAAGAGGCCAGCATTATTGCGGACACCTCTCCCGTGTAGGCTCCTGCTGCCAGGTGATGACAATTTTGTGCAGCCACCTGGTATCCGGATGTTGACTGGACCATTGAGTTGACTGAAGCCAGGTAAGGGAAAGGAACGGATAGAATCACCTGGTGAGAATCTTGTATAGAGGGAGTAGCCCCCAACAAAGCCTGCACCAATTCATTTCCTTGCTGCCAAGTAAGATTCATTTTCCAGTTGGCGGCTGCGATCTTTTTTCTCATGGGTAGTCTAGAATTTTTTATAAACGGTCTTGATTATTTTTTCTTCGTAGTCAGAAAGAAGCTGCCCCTTTAATTCTTTCCAGCGTCTAATGGATGCTAACAGTTTGGACAGCTGGTAACGCTCGACCCCCTCTTGCCCCCAAGAGAAACAGGGAATATAGGCCGGAGTTAACCCCCGCCCAATCACATTACATCCTACGCCAATTACAGTACCTGTGTTAATAGATGTATTGATGGCTGTTTGTGAATAGTCTCCCATCATCATCCCGCATTTTTGTCCTACTTCTTTTTCTCCCTGTAAGGTCCATACTTTTACCAAGGCCCCATTGTTCTTGATGTTAGAGTTAGTGGTCCCGGCCCCCAGATTACACCACTGTCCTATAACGGCATCACCCAAATATCCATCATGCGCTTTGTTGCTGTACCCTTGCAATACACTGTTCTTGATTTCGCCTCCAACAGTACAATAAGGACCAATGGTAGTGGCTCCATAGATCCGAGCCCCCATCTTTACGCAAGCACCTTCTCCAATATAGAGAGAACCCCTTAGCATAGCCCCTTCCATGAGAGTGGCCTTCTTGTCAATATATACAGGTCCATCTTGGGTGTTGATAGTGGCAAAATGCAGCGTAGCCCCTTTTTCAATAAATAATTTACCACCACCACTTACCCGTGTTCCTCTGGGTACAGGGGCCGACTTTCTACCCGATGTCAACAACTTAAAGTCTTCTTGCAAGGCCCATGCATTGAACTGAACAATATCCCACGGATATACAATAGAGCGAATCTCTTCGTTAAAAGTGATACTACGATGCATCTTGACCTTGTGTGCACTTATCACTTGTTTTTTTGAGACCCGATATGCAAGGGCGCTTCCATTTTTGTCGAACAAACCATCGCCGTTTTGTAACGACTTAATGACTTTACACAAATCAGGAGTGGGTAAAATATTTCCATGGAGTAACCACCATGAGTCACCGGCCTTTATCTGATCGAAATCTACATGACACTCACTATCCTTATAATTATTTTGCCGCTTATCTACAGAGGGCAAACCCATCATCCTCTCCCACTTTTCCCGAATGGTCAGCATACCTACCCTTATGTCTTGCATGGAGTGACAACAGGTAAAGGGAAAGAGTAGTTCCGGCTGACAGAACTCTTCGGTAAAAACAATTCGCTGCTGCGGCATAGAGAATGTAAAAGTAAAAAAAACGCCCCGACAAAGCGAGGCGTTACTAAGGTGACAAAGCCACCACAAGGGGGCCTATTACTTTTTGGCGTATTTCTTTTTGAACTTATCGATACGACCGGCCGTATCTACCAGCATATTCTTACCGGTAAAGAAGGGGTGAGACATGTTAGAGATCTCGAGCTTGATAAGAGGATACTCGTTGCCATCTTCCCACTTAACTGTCTCTTTGGAGGCAGCCGTGGAACGGCTCAAAAATGAATGACCGTTACTCATGTCCTTGAACACTACCATACGATAGCTCTCGGGATGGATTCCTTTTTTCATAATAATATGATTTTTAAGGTCTTACGGATTTTGCCGTAAAGATTATAAAATAATGGACCGCAAAGGTAAGCGAACGAAACCTGTGCACCAAATCAATCGCGCATGTTGACGTACTGCAAGGGCACCCCTATCGAAGCCGTCTTGCAGCACTGGATCACTTCTTGCAGGTCATCGATTTTTTTACCGGTAACACGCACCAGATCATCATTGATAGAGGCCTGCACTTTAAGGCCGGAATCCTTGATCAACTTTACGATCTTCTTGGCATCTTCTTGCACCAGCCCATTTCTGACCTTGACCTCTTTTCTCCAAACTTTTCCTTGCTGACTCCCCTCTTTGGCCGTATCGAAAGCCTCTGGAGCAATCCCTTGCTTGTGAGCTCGATTGATGAGCACATCAAGTAGCTGGCGCATCTTCATATCGTCATCTGTCTCGAGTTTGAGCTGAAAGGTTTTCTTATCGAGTTCGATGAGCACATGCGAACCTTTAAAATCGAAACGATTGGTAATCTCTCGTTGCGTAACATTAACGGCATTATCTAGCGCTTGGGTATCGACCTTGCTGACGATATCAAAAGAGGGCATAGGATACTATTTTGTGCAAAGATAGCGGCTAAAAACGCCCAAAACCGAAGAGGGCTTGTTAACTTGCACCAATGAGCACGACATTTATTGATTACCGATCCGATACCGTTACGCGGCCTACCCCTGCCATGCGCGAGGCCATGGCATCTGCTCCCTTAGGTGATGATGTATTTGGAGAAGATCCCTCAATCAATCAGCTCGAAGAAAAATGTGCCCGTTTATTTGGAATGGAGGCCGCCGTCTTCTGCCCCTCGGGCACCATGACTAACCAGATCGCTATTAAATGTCATACCCAGCCGGGAGACGAAGTGATCTGTGAAGAGAATTCTCACATCTACCAATACGAGGGAGGAGGTATTGCCTTTAATGCAGGCGCCTCCGTAAAATTATTATCGGGAGACCGCGGTCGCATTACGGCCGCACAAGTAACCGCAGCCATCCAACCTGATGATGTGCACCGCCCCGTAAGTAGGCTGGTATCGCTCGAAAATACTAGCAACCGCGGCGGTGGCTGTTGCTACGATTTTGAGGATATTGTAGCGATCAAAGAGCTTTGCCAAGAAAAAGGATTGGCCCTGCACCTCGATGGGGCCCGTGTATGGAATGCTATCGTGGCCAAAAAAGAAAATTACCTACGTTACGGAAACACATTTGACAGTATTTCGGTATGCCTGAGCAAGAGTTTGGGTTGCCCTGTGGGCAGCGTGCTGTTAGGAAGCCGCCCCTTTATAAAAAAAGCCCGCCGCATCCGTAAGGTCTTTGGAGGGGGAATGAGACAAGCCGGCTCGCTGGCGGCCGCAGGCATCTATGCCCTGGACCATCATATTGAAAGATTGGAGCAAGACCATGTGCATGCGCATCTTTTGGGTGCTTGTCTACAAAAAAGACCCTTTGTAAAAATGCTGCTGCCTGTGGAGACCAATATCATCATCTTTGAATTACAACCCGGACAATCGGCTCCGGCGCTGGTTGCCACATTAAAAGAAAAGGGCGTATTGGGATATGCCATCAGCCCAGTGCGCGTTCGACTGGTGACTCATCTTGACATCAGCGAGGCGGACATTCATAAAACCATAGAAATTTTCAATTCGCTATAGTGCTATGTTAGCTACCCTCAATCCTACCCAAACCAAGGCCTGGAAACAACTGAAGCAACACTATGCCCGGCAAAAAAAGGTAACGCTGCAACAACTCTTTGCGGCAGACCCTGACCGCTTTAAAAAGTTTTCGGCTTGTGCTAAAGAATTAGTCATCGATTACTCTAAAAATCACATTACCGAGGAGACTCTGTCGCTATTGCTGAACCTGGCCCGCGAATGCAAACTGCCCGAGGCCATAGAACAACAATTTACCGGACAACCCATCAACGAAACAGAACAACGGGCTGTCTTGCATACGGCGCTCCGCAATTTTTCTAAGCAGCCAGTTTTTTACCAAGGAATCGATGTAATGCCTGCCGTCAGAAAAGTGCAGCGACAAATGAAAAAATTCTGCGCGGGTATTCATGAGGGTTCGCTGAGGGGCTACACCAGAAAAAAGATTAAATACATTGTCAATATCGGCATCGGCGGCAGCGATCTGGGACCCCAGATGGTCACCGAGGCCTTACGCCCCTATTGGAAAAAGGGAATTGAGACTTTTTTTGTCTCTAACGTAGATGGATCGCATATTGCCTCTGTGCTGGCCAAAGTTGACCCCGAGCAAACGCTGTTTTTGATCGCCTCCAAGACCTTTACAACGCAAGAAACTATGACGAATGCCTTTACAGCGCGTCAGTGGTTTTTGCGAGAGGCAAAACTAGAGAAACATATCGCCAAACATTTTGTGGCGCTCAGCACGAATGAGAGCGAAGTAAAAAAATTTGGTATCGACCCTGGCAACATGTTTGTCTTTTGGGATTGGGTGGGCGGCCGCTATTCCCTGTGGAGTGCTATTGGACTATCCATTGCCCTGACCATTGGCTATAAGAACTTCGAGGAATTGCTCAAAGGCGCCCATCACATCGATAATGAATTTCGCACGCAACCGCTCGAACACAATATTTCGGTAATCATGGCCTTGATCGGTATCTGGTACCGTAATTTCTTTGAGGCCGATACCGAGGCCATCTTACCCTACGATCAATACCTTCATCGTTTTGCCGCCTATTTTCAGCAAGGCAATATGGAGAGCAACGGAAAGAGTATCGACCGCAGCGGACGGGCTGTTCGCTATAGCACGGGGCCCATTATTTGGGGAGAACCCGGCACAAACGGACAGCATGCATTTTTTCAATTGATTCACCAGGGCACCGCCCTCATTCCCTGCGATTTTATTGGGGCCGCGCGATCGCATCATCCGATCGGAGACCATCACCAAAAACTTATGAGCAATTTCTTTGCCCAAACCGAAGCGCTACTCAATGGGCAAACAGCGGCACAAGTAAAGGAAGCTTTACAAAAACAAGGACTATCGGCAGCACGCATCAAAAAACTACTTCCGTATAAAGTATTTACTGGTAATCGCCCCACCAACACCCTACTAGTAAAGAAAGTGACCCCCTTTACCCTTGGCGAATTATTAGCCCTTTACGAACACAAGATCTTTACACAGGGCATTATCTGGAATATCTACAGTTTTGATCAATGGGGCGTAGAACTTGGCAAAGAGTTAGCTGGCAAAATTCTTCCTGAGCTCAAAGACCAACGTCCGGTCCATTCACATGACTCTTCTACCAACGGTCTGATCAACTGCTACAAAGCCATGCGCTGATAACGGCTAAATACCGCCCTCTTCATCAGAAAGACCTTTCCACTTTTCTACCAAAAAATCTAGCAAGTCCATCAATAAAAAAAGTCCCCGGAACATCCGGGGACTTTTTTTATAGTGAGAGCTAATGATCGATTACTGTACCAGTACAAGACCAGATACGATCTTTCCACTGTACTCATGCGCCACTTTAACCACATAGGTTCCGCGGGCAGCACCGCTCATGTCTACATCCATACGGAGGTAAGGAGCAGAGCTGTAAGTGAGATCGAAAGTCTTAACAGCCACCAACTGACCCATCGGGTTGTATACAGAGATGATACGCTTTTCATTGGCATCACCTGCATGATAGTAGCGAACCTGGAAGGCACCAGCTGTGGGGTTGGGGTAAATAAAGAGCTTATCAGAAGCTTCGCCAGTAATGGCTAGCAAATTCGATCTATTGATACATCCGTTCACATCACGAACAGTAGCCTGGTAGCTACCCAGTCCATCGATGTTGACCACCCGTGTAGCAGCAGTTCCAGCAATAGAGGCCCCATTCAGTGACCAAGACCAAGCAGCGGCAGCCGGAGAGCTGGTTCCGTTGATGGTAGTGGTTCTTCCAGGAACCAAGCTGGTAACAGGAGCAGACAGTGTTACAGAAGGTAGCGGATTAACTGTGAGCACAGATGTGTTAGAAACAGCCACAGGGCAACCGCCAGACTGAGAAAGTAAGCGATAGCGCATACCATTCATAGCAGCTGTGGTAGAAGGAACAGTCAACGTAAGTCCGGTCGCTCCACTGATACTAGTCCAGTTAACACCTCCATCAGTACTTTGCTGCCACTGATAAATAGCCGCAGCATTAGTGGATGGGATGGCAGCATGGCTACCGGTGATGGTAAATCCACTTCCTACGCAAGCAGCTGCTGTAGCAGGCACGGCCAGTGTAGTGATAGGCAGACCCACATTTACACGAACCGATGCAGGAGCAGAGGTACAAGGTGAAATAGTAGAGTTAAAGAACACGGAGTATGTTGTATTCTCTGTAGGACGAACAAAGATGGTATCCTCACGAGTACCATTGTAAGGAATAGTTCCGGCAGCATCCAAGAACATTGTTCCGGCAATAGCAGGAGCCGCGGTCCAAACACCTTCTCCATAGCTGGGCACTACATAGGTAACGTCGAGTGACCAAGCGGTAAGCGTACCAAAGTCTTGTGCATATTTATCGCGAAGACCGATTGTGTAAACACCGTTAGAAGGACCATAAATATCGGCCCAGTTGGCAGTGGTGGGCACCATTGAGGCGGGACCTGCACCGGCACCGGTACCACGGTCAGCTCTGAACACACCGGTAAATGTAGTACCGGCTGCAATACCAGAAGAGAGGGCATTTACTCCAACAGAGCTGATAACTGTATTTACCATTCCCTGTCCAGGACCGAAACCTGTTCCAGAGATCTCGTTGTTCAAATTCAATATCTGACCATTAGGTGTTCTCAAAACAATCACCAAATCTCCAGGCCATGTATGATTGGGAATAGTAAAGCGAACCGCCAAGCCAACGGTAGCAGCACCGGCTGGCAATCCACTTACCGTGATATTGCTGGTAACACCAGTTGTATTGTTGTCAGGAATAGGCTTAGGAATATCAGTTGAGGTAAAGCTGGCCGTTACAGGCGCTGAAGTAGAGGCAAAGTTGGTAATAGTCAGACGCTGAAGTGACCCTGAGCAGATATTAGCAGAAGCTGGGCTTACCACTGTCTGAATAGGATTTACAGTAAGTGTAGCCGCGTTACTAGGGTTAATACCAGTACAAGCGCCACTAAACATGGCTCTAATCTCGTATCCGTTCCAAGTGGTGGGAACGTTGGTCAGCGTAAGGGTTGCTGTTGTAGCACCGCTTACTACTCCCCCATTGGGAAGAGCCTGCCAAATAGCAGTGGGGCCGGTACGGAACTGCCATGAATAAACTGGCAGCGATCCGGATGCGGCTACCGTAAAGGAAGCGTTTCCACCACAAGTTATCGTAGAAGAAGCAGGATGCGTAGTGAAAGTTCCTTGAACACAAGGTGCAATAGTAACATTATAATCTTCGGCTTCTCCAAAGCCGCTAGAAGATACACCGCAAGATTGCGTAGCCGTTATAGCAGCATCATTACCGCCTCTCACGCGCATTCTAGTTGTTCCGACCAGCGCATTAGAAGGTACAGTGATAGCCATCACAGCAGTACCATTGGCGCCAACACTACCATTAGTGGTTCCGGCTGCCTCACCTGCATCTTCAAAATCACCATCCTGGTTCCAATCGAACCAAACACGAGCATGCTGGCTAGCATCAGCTCCCATAGTAACGTTAACGGTGTAAGAACCACCAGCGATCAGCGTAGGAGCTGGAACATTACTAAAGTAAGTGAAAGGAGGTGTAGAGCAAGCAGAAGCGTTGTTTAGAGTTGTACCTGGGATGCTAACATTAGTGATGGCATCGCCTAATGCACAACCAAACGAGTAGGTGGGTATGCAATAACAAGCCGAAGAAGGAGCCATTGGCACCAAAAGTGCGCTAGAGGTTCCGGTAGAACCAGAGCAAGTAACTTGACAACGATAAAAAGTAGCAGCAGTTTGGTTTCTTGTAAGTGAAGCAGCTGTAGCACCAGAAATATTAGTCCAAGTAGTACCATCAGCTGAAGACTGCCACTGGTAGGTTACGCCTGATCCTGAGATGATATTCTGCAGTGAAAGCGTAAAGTTAACGCCTGGGCAAGCTCCCACAGCAGCGGAAACTAATGTATTGCCTGGAACAGGGGTACCAGTACAAGCGGAGTTAGTAAAGTAAAGTGCCCCTAGGAAACCATAAGGGGAGAAATTACCAGCTGGGGCAGAAACAAATCCCACATCAGCACCTGATACCTGAAAATTGGCAACACCGAGTGTAATACCATCTACAGTAAAAGTATTAGGAGCAGGAGGAGGATTGTTGGGGGCCCCGGCAACCAACACTCCGTTGTTGGACGAGAATGCGAATCGGTACGTGGTGTTAGCGGGGATAGAGATGGACAAACCGGTCAAAAAAGTATAAACTCCGTTAGCAGTAACATTGACAGGAGTACCTGTAGCTGCTAACGTCCAAGTGGGTGCGGCAATAGTGGGGACGCCAGAGAGTGAGCTGGTCGAGAACCACAAGCTTCCTGTCGTGCTTCCTGTCGTAAACTGAGTGGAAGCCTGTACATCAACCCTGGTTAGGGTGATGGGTGCGCTATTATTGTTACGGACCACAAAGGTTACAGCGCTTGTACCGGCAATACCTGCAGCGGCCGTAGTGCTGTAGTTGGTGGTGATCACAGTTTGAGCTTGAAGCTGTACGCTGAGTATCAAATAAAGAACAAGCGAACAGAAATAAGCAGCAGCGTCTTTAAACTTTTTCATCGTAAAGTTTGGTTGCATAGTTACAATTTTAAAAATGTTAGTGCACTACTAATCAAGCGTATGCACAATTCAAGTCGAAAGATAATAGAAATTTTCGATTATCATTAACAAATCGATAAAATCCTCGGCTAAAAGAGGTTTTTTTTATTGATAATCAACTAGTTAAATTTACCACTTGTCGACATCCTCTCCAGGCTGGCTGGCGGTATTGCCGATATTACTATCCTCGATCTGTGAGGAACTACTGTTGGGCGCATCCGAAATGCCGCCGCTAAAGCGATGACCGCCCTCTTCTTCGCTAGACTCATCGTGATTGAAAGCATCAAAATCAAAGTCAGGCATCAAATCGGTCTTAACATACTCGACCGCTTCACCCAATGCTTTTACAAACTTGTTAAAATCTTCTTTGTACAAAAAGATCTTGTGCCGGTCATACCCATTATCATCAAAGCGTTTACGACTCTCCGTAATAGTCAGGTAATAATCGTTCCCCTTTGTGGAACGCACATCAAAAAAATAGGTTCTGCGCTTTCCGGCCCTGATTCGTTTGCTGTAGATACTGTCTTGTTTTCTTTCGTTGTTCTCGTAAGACACAAAAATAATTTTTAAGCAGTTAGTTAATAACAGATTGACTCTCTACAAATAAAAAAAATGTTTGTGAAATGACCAAATCAGACAGCACTACATACCCGCCTGTTCTTGCTGCTGCCTTTTATACATATTGGCATAGTAGCCACCAGCCTCAAGTAACGCGGCGGGCGCTCCCGACTCGACCAGCCTACCCTCTTCGAGTACCAGCACCTTGTCGAACTCCAATAAACTAAAAATGCGATGGGTAACTATGATAGCGGTCTTATTCTTTAAATAGTTTTGCAACCCCTCGGTAATCTGCTGCTCCGTTCGGGCATCGACAGCACTAAGACAATCATCCAGCAGCAGAATGGATGGATTACGCAACAGGGCCCTTGCAAGGGTAATCCGTTGTTTTTGTCCGCCGCTTAGCATGACCCCCCTTTCTCCGACCATCGTATCGAAACCCGAAGAAAGTTGATGGATCTCATCCTCGATGCAGGAAAGGCGAGCGGCAGTGGTAATCTTTTCGAGATCGATAATATCGCTTCCAAATGCAATATTGGCACGTACCGTATCACTAAATAAAAAGACATCCTGGGGTACATAGCCGATTTGACTGCGTAAAGATCGTAGGCTGATTTGCTCCAGCGGAATATCGTCTACGAGTACGCAGCCCGATGAGGCATCGAACTGTCGAAGCAAAAGTTGCACCAGTGTCGATTTACCACTGCCGGTTCGGCCTACGATAGCCACCTTTTCGCCCGGAGAAATAGTAAAACTTATATCCAGCAAGGCCTTAATACCCGTGTCGGCATACGTAAAGCTTACCCGATCGAATGTTATACCTCCTTTAATCGAAGGAGAGCCGGCATCGGTGGCATCTGTAACAGCGGGCTGCGCTAACAAGAACTCGTTGATGCGTTGCTGTGAAGCGGCTGCGCGCTGGACCATACTAGCAGTAAGTCCTATGGCACTAACCGGAAACGTAAGCATATTGATGTACATCACGAACTCCACGATGGTGCTAAGGGTGATGCTATGAGAGCCCTCTATGTAATAGAGTCCGCCTATCATAATGGTAAGCAACGTGCTGAGACCGATCAATAAGCTGATCGATGGAAAATAAAGAGATTCCACTTTAACCAGCCCCAACACTTCTCTTTTGTAACGCCCGGCAATCTGTCGAAAAAAACCCGACAAGGCCTGCTCCTGTGCAAATGCCTTGACCACTCGAATGCCTGAATACGTCTCCTGCGCATGGGTGGTAAGATCCGACAAGGTTTCTTGAATACGCTCACTACGCCGATGAATAAGGTTATTAATATAGTAAATGGCAATGGCTAGTATGGGTAATGGCAAGAGAACGTAAATAGTTAGCTCTACGTTTCGTCTGAACATAAAATATAAGCTCAGCGATATTACAGAGACCAAGTTGGCCATGTACATTACCGCAGGACCGGTAAACATGCGTACCCGGCTTACATCTTCGGTTATACGGTTCATAAGATCGCCCGTACGCTGCTCACGATAAAAAGCAGTATCGAGCAATTGATAGTGCGAAAAGATCTGATTTTTTTGCTCGTACTCTATGTAGCGACTCATTACAATGAGTGTCTGTCGCATCATAAATAAAAAAACACCCCGTAATAAAGCCAGCAATAAGATAACCGCCCCACACAATGCCACCACTGTTGATACACCTGAACCCCACTGCCTGATCCATTCAATAAATAATTTTACAGATCTGTCATAGCCTGCATAAATAACAGGAGATTGATAGCCTTGCAACGACAACGACCGCTGAACGTGGTCAATGACGAAACCGGTGACCTGAGGTGACAACACATTAAAGTAGTTTGAGAGAATAACAAACCCAAAGCCTGCCGCCAGCCTAAGCCGATACTTCCAAAAAAAAGGTGCTAGTGAAAATAACTCGCGCATAAACAGAAATGCGAAGTTAGCTTTTGTTGTGCGGGATTTGGGCTGAAAAGATCATTGACGTACATTTGCGCCGGAGAGATGGCAGAGCGGTCGATTGCGGCGGTCTTGAAAACCGTTGACTGTAACAGGTCCGGGGGTTCGAATCCCTCTCTCTCCGCACTTCAAATTGGATGCCCCCTTGGGGGCATTTTTCATTAGGTGAGCGTGGAATGCTTGCATTCCAAAGTGAACATAATTAAAAGATGTCCGAGCGCAGCGAGCAACACCCCTCTCTTAATTTCCCCCAATTATCGCCTCGCGATACCCATCGGCTAGCTGTACAAGCTTAACTGCGATCTTCTTTTTTGTGGCAATGGTCTGCTCAATGCGACCCTTGATGAGATCGTGTGTAGAAAATGGGAAAAATAAAGTGGTGGTACCCCCTTTTGTTTCGACAGCGTAAGGGATTTTTTCGGTCGTTCCATAAAAACAAATGACATATCCCGTTTTTCCACCGCTGAGCAGTAAGGGGTAGCTAACGCGCAAGGAGTGCTCGTAGCTACTATAGGTACCATCAGCCATGTTAGATACCTTAAAAGAAGGCGTGCCAAGCCCAACTATTTCAATCGCTTCACTATTATCTACGCCATTACGAATTGGCTTAAAGACCATGCTACCCTGGCTTGCCGCTTTTTCCATTCGCAGGTCCGCGGCTGCGGTTTGTTGCGTTTGAGACCATGCGGAAATAGTGCAAAAAAGCAAACAGCTAAAAAAAGAAAGTACTGGCTTCATAAAAAGGAGTGTTTAATGTATAAAAATACATCAAATCGGCACATAAACCCCAGGCACTTAACCAGCCTTTAAACCGTATATGATTTTTTTTGTTATTGTAAATCATGAAACAACACCTGCTTTATTTGGGATGCAAGACCATACCGCTCCTATTCTGGTTGGCGGGTGTTCTGCCTGCTTGTGGACAACCATCTGCCACTAAAAAAAATAAAATTGCCATGACAACCCCTGCCTTTTCCGGAAACACAGATACGGCCACCTTTGCCAACGGATGCTTCTGGTGCACCGAAGCTATCTTCGAGCAATTAGATGGTGTTATTAGCGCTGTTTCTGGCTATACCGGCGGTGAAACTAAAAATCCTACCTACAAAGAAGTTTGTTCCGGTTCTACCGGGCATGCCGAATGCATACAAATTACCTACGACCCCCAACGAATAAGCTTCGATGAGCTTCTCGAAGTGTTTTGGAAAACACATGACCCCACCACTCTCAACCGGCAGGGTAATGATGTGGGTACTCAATACAGGAGTGGCATTTTCTATCACAACGAGGAGCAGCGACAAAAGGCCGAGGCGTACAAGACAGCCTTGGACCGCTCGGGCGCCTGGAACGATCCGATCGTGACTGAAATAAGTCCGTTTACGGTATTTTATTCGGCAGAAGATTATCACCAGCAGTACATGGAATTAAATGGCAACAGCAACCCCTACTGTCAGTTCGTTATTCAACCCAAACTAGATAAGTTTAGAAAAGTATTTGCCGAAAAGCTCAAAAAGAATTGAGCACTTACGATTAAAAGGATCGGCTATATCTGACCAAGGCGGGGTATATTAGCATTGAATTGATGCAATAACTTACCCCTTACCCATGCAAAGACCTTACTTTATCCTTTTACTGATAGGCTGTCTGTGCAGTGCCCCTTTTTTGCTCATGGCGCAGCCACTGCAACGCAAACCCTCTTACACCCTAGATGATACGCTCCGCGGGTCACTCAACACGGAGCGCAGCTGGTGGAATGTACAACATTATGCACTGCTAGTAGTACCTGATTATGCTACAAAAACGATCAGCGGCAACAATACAATCCGATTTATAAGCACAAACTCCAAGGCCAAACCAGTAATGCAGATCGATCTGCAATCACCTATGAAAATCGATAGCGTACTGTTCGAGGGGCGCCGGGTCGATTTTGAAAAAAGAGGAAAAGATAGCTGGCTTGTGCAACTAGGTATGCGATCGGTTGCCAAGAAAAAAAACGAACAATCGCTTATAATTTACTTTAGCGGCGCTCCACGCATTGCCAAAAATCCCCCATGGGACGGAGGCTGGATCTTTTCTAAAGATAAAGAAGGAAGACCTTGGATGACGGTCGCCTGTCAGGGACTGGGAGCCAGTGTATGGTACCCTTGCAAGGACCATCAAAGTGATGAACCCGATTTTGGTGCAACACTCTCTATAACAGTACCTGATTCTCTTGTTGCAGTAGCCAATGGCCGACTAGTCAACCAACAACCCGCCAAAGAGGGTAGGCATACCTTCAACTGGAAGGTCACCAATCCCATCAACAACTATAACCTTGTTCCCTACATCGGAAAGTATGTGCACTGGAAAGATCACTATGAGGGTATCGCATCCAAAAAACTGGATCTGGATTACTGGGTGCTGGATTATAATCTAGATAAGGCTAAGCTCTCTTTTAACAAGGACGTACCCCGCATGCTAAAGGCCTTTGAATATTGGTTTGGCCCCTACCCTTTTTATGAAGACGGTTACAAGTTGGTTGAATCATCGCACTTAGGAATGGAGCACCAAAGCGCAATTGCCTATGGGAATGGTTTTAAGAACGGATATCGGGGACGAGACCTGTCGGGTAGCGGATGGGGCAAGGATTGGGATTATATCATTATACACGAAAGCGGTCACGAATGGTTCGCCAATAACATTACTACCAACGATATTGCAGATATGTGGGTCCACGAAGGATTCACCATGTATTCGGAGGTACTCTTTATCGATTATCATTATGGTAAAAAAGCAGCCGATGAATACTGCCGCGGGGTGCGTAAAAATATTCGAAACGATAAACCGCTTATCGGTGACTATGGCGTTAACCAAGAAGGCAGTGGTGACATGTACAATAAGGGAGCCGGCCTATTACACCATATTAGAGAAATGATCGGCAACGACTCAATCTTTAGAGCCATTCTTGTAGGACTCAATAACGATTTTCGTCACCGCACTGTAGACTCCAAACAAGTGGAGACTTATTTGTCGCAAAAAGCAAAACTAGATCTCTCCGTGGTCTTTGATCAATACCTGCGCAGTACTACCATTCCTGTATTGGAGTACAAGATGGATCAGGGCAAGATCAGACTTCGTTTTAGTAATTGTATAGACAACTTTCAGATGCCGATTCGCTGGGGACAACGCCAATTGACCATCACCACTCAATGGAGCGAAACACCCATAAACGAAGACAGCGACCCGCAGCAACTAGATGGCAATTACTATTGGACGCTGCGCCGCATCGGTTGACCATACAGATAGTATCTTTATAGCATGAGCGTGATTAGAAAGCAAAGTATTCTCTCTACCCTAGTTATCTATGTCGGCTTTGCAGTCGGTCTGCTTAATACGTATCTATTTACCCGACAGGGACTTTTTACCGAGGAGGAATTCGGGCTGTACAATGCCTTTATTGCCATTGCTACATTGCTAGCTGCCGCGGGAAATTTTGGAGCCCCCTATTTTATTTATAAATTCTACCCCTACTACCGCGATCATCTGCGTGCAGAAAAGAACGACCAGTTGACCCTGTCGATCCTTCTGGGCATGCTTGGTTTTATAGCTGCCATAATGGTCGGTATCTATATAGAGCCGGTTGTAATAAAAAAATATGCAACTAACGCTCCCCAGCTGGTCAACTACTACCACTGGACCTTTTTATTGGGGGCGGGCTTGCTGCTCTTCTCAATTTTAGAAGCGTGGAACTGGCAGCAACAACGAGCTGCCACCAGTCACTTTTTAAAGGAAGCAGGATGGCGACTATTTATTTTACTGCTGATAGGTTGTTTTGCTGCAGGGATTATTCGCAGCTACGACGGATTCATCAAACTTTTTGCTTTTAGCTTTCCCTTCATAGCTCTTGTGCTACTACTGATCTTGTTGTACCGAAAACAAGCCCCATTTGCAAAGCCCTTCAGTTACGTGAGTCATCGCCTTAGAAAATCTGCGATACGCTATACTAGTTTTACATACTTCGGCACACTTGTCTTTACCATTGCCCAGGTCTTTGACACGATTCTCATTGCATCGGTATTAAGCAATGCGATGACCAAGGTAGCCCTCTACTCGCTGGCGCAAAATATGGCGTCACTGGTACAAGTACCGCAACGAGGAGTGATTGCGGCCGCTATTGCTCCTTTGTCGGCCGCCTGGAAACAGAAAGACATGACCACGATTGCAAAAATCTATCAACGATCGTCTATTAACCAGCTGATCGTGGGAGCAGGGCTACTGGCCTTACTCATCATCAACTACAACGATGCAGTAGAGACGTTTCACTTAAAGTCAACCTATTTGCAGGCCTATTCGGTATTGGTGCTTCTGGGTGTAACCAAGCTGATCGATATGGGCACAGGAGTTAATTCGCAGATCATTGTTACTTCCCCTAAATGGCGTTTTGAGTTTATCAGTGGTGTCCTTTTACTAGCCGTTATGCTACCATTGAGCTATTGGTTAACTAAAAAAGAAGGTATCACCGGCACGGCAATGGCACAATTAATTTCGATTGGATGCTACAATCTGTTTCGTCTCTTTTTTTTATGGAAACAATTTAGACTACAGCCATTCTCCATACAATCTTTATACACTATTGTACTGGCCACAGCAACCTGGGCGCTATGCCATTTTCTTTTCGAACAGTGGAGCGGATGGGTAGCGCTGTTTGTGCAAAGCTTCACTTTTGTAGTTTTATATGCGGCAGGCATTTATCGATTACAATTAACCCCCGATGTAAAGGAGCTACTCGACGCTGTAAGAAAAAAAATCTCCCTCAAGTAACTAAACATCATACACCACTACTGACGAGTGGAGCCTGCGGGAATACGCCCAGCAGAAATAAACCGCTTTTGGTAATATGGATCCGATAGGTCGCTGACTGTAACGCCATTACTCACCGATGCGTGAGCAAATTTTCCATTCCCCAAATAGATGCCTACATGAGAAACGCCCCTGCCCCGGGTAGCATAAAAAAGCAGATCGCCGCTGCTAAGCGATGCTAAAGCGGCCGGTTGACAAAAAGCATGCTGCTGTTTGGACGTGCGAGGTAGCTTATAACCGCAACACTGCTCCAGCACCTGCATAGTAAAGGCCGAACAATCTATGCCAGATCGACTGCTGCCACCCGAGCGGTAAGGCACTCCCATCCAAGGATCAATTTGTTCCAGCAGCGCGGAGGAGGGCAACTGCTCGACCTCAGTATCTAGTAATACAGCATATTTAAGTTGAACAGCCGTAGCAGTCTCGATTTGCGGGGTACTATAACTCAATTGAGCGGGTTGCACCTGCACGCTTTGACTTACAGCGGGAACAGCAGGCGAAGTAAGGGTTGAGCGAACGGATTTACTAACATATTCTTCGGAAACGACCGGCTTGTCGACGGCTATGGGAGCCAAAAAACGAGGCGAAACAGTGGCTAAAGGTGTTGCCCCGCTTGAGCGGCTACGCTGTAAAAAAGGAGATAGTGCCGCACATCCGCTCAGCATCAAAGTGGAAAGGATGATAAAAAAATTATATAGAAAAAAACAGGGTCTCAATGGTGTAAATCGGAATTTTGTAAAGGTAGTTAATTTACCTATTATTGATGCTCTATGACATTCTCTCACCTGCATGTTCACACCCAGTTTTCGTTGCTAGATGGCGCCGCCTCTATACCTGCCCTATATAAAAAAGCCATTGGTGATGGTATGCCAGGACTTGCCATCAGTGATCATGGAAACATGTTTGGCGTATTTGAATTTGTTGCTGAGGCTTATCGTAATAAAGACGAAAACGGAAAGCTTAAAGTAAAACCAATCGTAGGCTGTGAATTTTACCTGACCGAGAACCGCCATCAAAAAACATTTACCAAAGACCAAAGGGACAAACGCTATCACCAGATATTGCTGGCCAAGAACGAGAAGGGATATCATAATCTGGTCAAGCTAACATCGCTGGGGTATGTAGAAGGAATGTATAGCAAATATCCCCGCATCGACAAGGAATTGATTGTAAAGTATGCCGAGGGACTAATAGCGACCACCTGTTGCCTAGGAGCATCTGTACCTCAAGCCATTTTAAAAAAAGGCGAAGAAGAGGCAGAGAATGAATTTCGCTGGTGGCTCAATATTTTTCAACAAGACTTCTACGTAGAATTGCAGCGCCATGGACTTCCCGAACAAGATAAGGTCAACGAAGTACTCATTAAATGGGCTCGCCAGTACCAGGTAAAAATCATCGCTAGCAACGATAGCCATTACGTAGACCAAGACGATTTTAATGCGCACGATATTTTACTTTGCATCAACACCGGCGAGAAACAATCGACTCCCGCGCTGCGAGAGATTGCTGACGATGACGTAAATGTTCGTAACAAACGCTTCGCTTTTCCAAATGACCAGTTCTTTTTTAAGACGGCTGCGCAGATGCAAAAAACCTTTGCCGATCTGCCTGAGGCCATTGACAATACCAACGAAATTGTCGAAAAAGTAGAGCCGGTACATTTAACGCGTGATATTTTGCTGCCGAATTTTCCAGTGGCCAAACGGTTTCAAATTCACACCAAAGAAGAAACTATCGGTAAATACAAAGTATCAGCCGAGTCGCAAAATCAATGGGAGTTTTTGCGTCATCTTACGTACGAGGGTGCCGAAAAAAGATACCAGACACTTACCGACGAGATCAAAGAAAGAATCGAATTCGAACTATTCACGATAAAGATGATGGGCTTTGCCGGCTACTTTCTGATCGTAAGTGATTTTATTAGAGCTGGTCGCGAAAAAGGGGTCTTTATCGGACCCGGCCGTGGCTCGGCGGCTGGCTCTGTGGTCGCCTATTGCATCGGAATTACTAACATAGATCCTATTAAGTACAACTTGCTTTTCGAACGTTTTTTGAATCCCGATCGTAAATCGATGCCTGATATCGATACCGATTTTGATGATGAGGGTCGACAAAAAGTCATCGACTATGTGGTGGAGAAATATGGAAAGAACCAGGTAGCCCAGATCATTACCTATGGCACCATGGCCGCCAAGATGAGTATCAAAGATGTGGCCCGTGTAATGGACCTTCCGCTGGCCGATTCGAATGCATTGGCCAAACTAGTGCCCGATAAACCGGGTATTGAATTGCGTCGTGTCTTACATGCTCCACTTAAGACCAAAGACGGTCAAAAATCGCTCGAAGAAAAAGACGGGCTGGGCAATGACGATTTGGAGAGCGTCAAAAAGCTAAGAGAAATCTATAAGCAAAAAGAGTCTATTGCCTCTAAGGTATTACACGAGGCTGAGCGACTCGAAGGCTCGGTTCGGAGCACTGGAATACATGCGGCAGGCATCATCATTGCCCCTAAAGACTTGACAGATTTAATACCGGTTGCTACCGCTAAGGATTCCCCTCTATGGGTCACCCAAATAGAAGGAAACGACATTGAAAGTGCCGGTATTATCAAGATGGATTTTCTGGGGCTTAAGACCCTTTCGATCATCAAACAGGCACTATCGCTAATTAAGCAGTTGCACGACGTTGAGATCGATATCGATAAAATTCCTCTCGATGATGCCAAGACTTTTGAACTCTACCAGCACGGTGCTACCATTGGCACTTTTCAGTTCGAAAGTCCGGGCATGCAAAAGTACCTGCGCGAGCTAAAGCCCGACAAATTCGGTGACCTGATTGCGATGAATGCCCTCTATCGCCCAGGACCAATGGCCTACATTCCCAATTATATCGATAGAAAACATGGCAGGGAGGCCATTAGTTACGATCTACCCGAGATGCAGGAGTTCTTAGAAGAGACGTATGGCATAACAGTATATCAAGAACAAGTGATGCTGCTGGCGCAAAAGTTAGCCGGGTTTAGTAAAGGAGATGCTGACGTTTTGCGTAAAGCCATGGGTAAGAAAAATCGAGAGACCCTCGATAAAATGAAAAAACAATTTATCGAAGGAGCCACTGCCAAGCTGCTTCCAGTTGAACGGCTTGAAAAAATCTGGACTGACTGGGAAGCCTTTGCACAATATGCTTTTAATAAATCTCACTCGACCTGCTATGCCTATGTTGCTTACCAGACGGCCTATCTAAAAGCCCACTACCCTGCTGCCTATATGTCGGCCGTACTCAACAACGCCGGTAGCATAGAGAAGATCACTTTTTTTATGGAAGAGTGTAAGCGAATGGGCATTAAAGTACTGGGGCCAGACAGTAATGAATCGCTAAAAGGATTTGCCGTTAATGCCAAAGGAGAAATTCGATTTGGACTTGGGGGCTTAAAAGGCGTGGGCGAAGCGGCTGTAGAAAGTATTATAGAAGAAAGAAAGAAAGGAGGGTTGTACAAAAATATATTCGACTTTATCAAAAGGGTTAACCAACGTACGGTCAATAAACGAACCCTGGAGAGTCTGGCCTATGCCGGTGGATTTGATTGTTTTCCGGAGTTACACCGGGCGCAGTATTTTACCGTACCCGAGGGAGAGCAGGTTAACGGACTCGAAAAAATCATGAAATACGGGCAGGTCATGGGACAACACCAGGCCTCCGCTGCCAACACCCTTTTTGGTGACCTCCCCATTACAATGGAAATTCCCCCACCTCGAATCAGCGACGTACCAACTTGGCCACTGGTAGTGCAACTGGATCATGAAAAAGAAGTAGCCGGAATTTATCTAAGTGGTCACCCTCTAGACAATTACCGCTTCGAGATTAAGCACTACGGTATAACGGCCATCAGTGATTTTAATGAATTTAGGGACACCATCTCTCAACAATCCAACCCTGCCGCATCCTTTAGGCTGGTCGGGTTGGTCACTGATGCGCAGCACCGAATTGCAAAGAGTGGAAACAAGTACGGCAACTTTGTGATCGAAGACTATACGGGTAAGTTGGAGTTCCCACTTTTTAGCGACGATTACCTGCGCCTATCGCCGATCCTGCAACCCGGCAGCAGCGTGCTCATAGTGGGCTACCTTAAACAACGCTATAATAGAAACGAATTTGAGTTCAAGCTCAACGGCGTAACACTGGCCGAAACCATGTTAGCCAACCTGACAAGATCGCTGACCATAGAAATACAACCTAAAGACGTCAATAGCGACATGATCCGCTTTTTTGAAAAGAATCTAAAGCGGCACCCCGGAAAAACAGCATTTAAATTAATTGTCAACGACATTCATAAAAAAATGAAGGTCAATCTACTATCTACGAGTTATGGCATCGAGGTCAATCCAGAGCTTGTCCAGTTTTTAGAAAACACCCCAGGCATTGGATTATTGGTGCAAAGTGTGTAGGCTGACAACTTTTGCACAATACATGCCAGGCAGACCGTAATAGACGACACGGAACTAAATTTGCACACTTATAAATAAAAAAACATGGCAAAAGAATTTACCGATCAGAATTTTAAGACCGAAGTACTCGAATCTCCAAAACTAGCCCTGG
>CANGYW010000015.1 GCA_947458335.1 Chitinophagaceae bacterium
CGGATATATGATTCGATCATATTGCCCCAATTGTTACGAGCTTTTTGCGATACGGTGGCTGCATAGCCATAGCCGGGCAAGTCAACTAGGTACCATTTTTTTTTATCGGTACCTACCACCTCGAAATGATTAATAAGTTGCGTTTTGCCAGGGGTAGCCGACGTCTTGGCCAATCGCTGCTGACCGGTCAGCATATTGATGAGTGAGGACTTACCCACATTGCTGCGACCAATAAAAGCATACTCCGGACGATCAGCAGCAGGACATTGCTTATGCGTAGCACTACTGATCAAATAGCTGGCTGTTTGTATAAACTCTTTCATACGAATTCTCTGCGAAGTAAACGCTTAATACCCAATTACTCAACTGTGGCTATATTTGTCCGATGCGCCAACCGCTTCCACACGATAATGTAACGCCCCTCGACGACAGCACCCGGCCTAAGAAACAACAGGTTGCAGACATGTTTGATCGAATCGCAAAGCGATACGATCTTATGAATCGATTCTTGTCGGCCCGCATCGATCTGTACTGGCGTAAGAAGGCCATTGCGCATTTACAGCAGTCGGCACCCAAAAGGGTGCTCGATGTAGCCACGGGAACAGCCGATCTGTCGTTGTTGGCCTACCGCATGCTAAAGCCCGAACAAATTATTGGTATCGATATTTCGGAGGGGATGTTGCAAATAGGCCGAGAGAAAGTTCAGCAACGCCAGCTTGACCAGCACATCCAATTGCTTTATGGTGATGCCGAAACAATAAAGGCCCCTGATAAGTCGTTTGATGCGGTGATGGTAGCCTTTGGGGTTCGAAATTTCGAAAACCTACAGGCCGGACTCAGTGAAATGCTACGCGTCTTAAAACCTGGCGGGCAACTCGTTGTTTTAGAATTTGCCACCCCCCGTAATGGTTTTTTTCGACGTCTGTATAACGGGTATATGAAAGACTGGGCACCCCGATTGGCCCAACAATTGAATACGGATGGTCAAGCATACGCCTATCTGAACCGGTCTTCAAACGCTTTTCCTGACCGTGAGGCCTTTGTTACGCTGCTGCACGAGGCAGGTTATACAAACGCCACCTTTAAGCCACTGACTTTTGGAATATGCTGCTTATACACCGCTACAAGACCTTACTGACCTTCTTGCTCCTGATAACATTGCCTTGTGCGCTACGAGCACAATCGCCAGGTAGTACACTCGAGATCAACTTACCCGATCACGACAACAAGCCCTACTATTTCGGCATCAGCTTGGGAGGAAACCTCTCGCGCTTTCATACGCTATTTCATCCCCGTTTTCTGCAATACGACAGTGTGCTAGTGGCAGAACCTACTAACTCAGGTGGACTTTCATTGGGACTTTCGGCCACCGTACGTATCTCTAATCGCTTTCAGGCTAGGTTTAATCCGCAGTTATTCTTTATGGAGCGCAACATTTATTACAAGATGGCGCAGCCGTACAACAATGGCGAAACAGAAGTAACTAAAAAAGTAGAGTCCGTTACCATGTCGTTTCCGATACAACTAAAGTTTCAAAGTGATCGTATAGGCAATTTTAGGGTATACACATTGGCTGGTTTTAAAGCTGATATCGATATGGCCAGCAATGCGCGCGCCAAAAGAGCCGAGGAGTTACTGAAAATAGAAAAGAATGATTACGGTCCCGAACTAGGTATTGGATTCAATTTCTTTTTTCCCACGTTTATCTTTTCTCCCGAGATCAAGATCAGTAATGGCATTCGCAACATTCATGCACGCGACGAGAATCTGCGTTTCTCAAATGTTTTTGACAAGATCCAAAGTCGCATGATTGTTTTTACCATTCACCTAGAGGGATAATCACTTGCATCCTGTAGCTCGAGCTGTTATATTAAAGCATGCTCATCACCACGTTCGGTTGTGCCTTGCAGGGTATCGAGGCCATCCCCATCACAATAGAGGTTAACTGGCTACTAACAGGTAAATCCTCTTTGATCGTTGGTCTTCCAGATAGTGCCGTTCGCGAAAGTTTAGAACGCATCGAAAGCGCCTTTAAAACTAATGGCTTTCGATTTCCAAGAACCAAACTAATTATCAATTTGGCGCCGGCCGATATCCGAAAAAACGGAACAGCCTTTGATCTGCCCATTGCACTTGGTATTCTGGGTGCATCCGGCCAGCTTGAGCAAGCTGATGCATTAGCCAATTTCATCATCATGGGAGAATTGTCGCTCACGGGAGCCGTGCGAGGCATTAAAGGAGCCTTACCCATTGCCTTGCAGGCAAGAAAAGAACCTGCAAAAAAATTGATACTACCCCAAGACAACCTTGGCGAAGCGGCCTGGATCGAAGGGCTATCGGTGTGGGGAGCCCGTCAACTTACCGATATCGTAGCATTCTTTGCAGGAAAGTGCGAATCGTTAGAACCGGCAACGAAAAAAAACTGGTCACTTTCCCAATCATCAAAAATATATCCCTTCGATTTTGCGCAAGTAAAAGGACAACACAAAGCAAAAAGAGCTTTGGAAATTGCCGCTGCGGGAGGTCACCATGCCCTGCTAGTTGGCGCTCCCGGAGCCGGAAAGACTATGCTGGCAAAAAGAGTGGCCTCCATCCTTCCTTCTTTCTCTTATGCAGAATCGATCGAGACAACAAGAATCTACTCAGCAGCCGGTAAAACCCGTAACACTACGAGTCTGCTAACAGAGCGTCCATTTCGCAACCCCCACCACTCCATCTCCGATAAAGCACTTATTGGCGGAGGCGCTCTGCCGCAACCAGGCGAAATCTCTTTAGCTCATCATGGTGTTTTATTTCTTGATGAACTTCCCGAATTCAAAAGGGCCGTGCTTGACATGTTGCGCCAACCGCTCGAAGAAAGAAAGATCTGTGTGGCAAGAATGGGCAGAGCACTTGAGTTTCCAGCCTCTTTTATGCTGGTAGCCGCTATGAACCCTTGCCCTTGTGGATACTACAATCATCCTACCCGCCACTGTCAGTGTGCACCGGGGATGGTAAAACGATACCTGCAACGTCTGTCGGGTCCGCTGCTTGATCGTATCGACCTACAAATAGAGATCTTACCGGTAGAGCCGGGGCAGATGGAAACGACTGCTGCAGCTGAAAGCTCACAGGTCATACGCGCCCGCGTCGAAAAAGCCAGACAGCGGCAGGCAGACAGATTGAAAGATCAAACAGGTCTTTACTGTAATGCCCAATTAGAAGGAACCTTGTTAGAAAAGAACTGTACGCTCGATAACGTGGGGCGACAACTGCTGCGTCAAGCCATGGAAAAACTAAAGCTGTCGGCTCGCGCCTATGAAAGAATTATAAAGATCGCAAGAACCATTGCCGATCTGGAGACCGAAGAACGCATAACACCTACCCACTTGGCAGAGGCCATCCAATATCGAAGTTTGGACCGCGATAACTGGTCAGGATAAACTAATGGGTTATTGCATGTTTATAGCGACTTTTGTAGTCTATTCTCATACAGCAACCATGAAAATTTTATTTACATACTTACGCCCCCACCGATTGTTGGTGATCTTGGTTTTGTTACTGTCTGCCATCAATATCGGATTCTCTCTAATCGATCCAATTATTTTTGGAAAGCTGGTGAACCTGGCTAATCATTTTGCGCAACACCGCGAACAATACACGTACGATAGCTTTTTCTTTTCGTTCACAGAGGCTCCCCACTACGGAGTTCTAGCGCTACTGCTAGCCTCCATCTCGGTGGCCATGGTAAGTCGTATCGCAAAAGCCTTTCAGGATTACTCTCTGAACCTGGTAACACAGAAATTTGGCGCCAGTGTATTTACAGAAGGGTTACAGCATGCCATGAAACTGCCGTTTCGGGAGTTCGAAGATGCTCGTAGCGGAGAGACACTCAGCATTTTGCAAAAAGTAAGAGTAGATACCGAAAGACTGGTCGCCTCATTTATCAATGTCTTATTTCCTGTTATAGTGGGTATTCTCTTCGTGGCCGTCTATGCCATGCTTATTGACTGGAGGCTACCGATCTTTTATTTCGGAGGAATTTTTCTGCTGGCCTACCTCTCAAACAAATTCAGCCACAAAGTAAAAGTGATCCAAAAAAAAATCGTCTCACAAACCACAGCCCTGGCAGGAGCTACTACGGAGTCGCTGCGCAACATTGAGTTGGTAAAAAGTCTGGGGCTGACCCATCAAGAGGTTAACCGGCTCAATCAAAATACCTTTAAAATACTGGGCCTAGAGATCACCAAGGTAAAAAAGATCAGAAGCATTAGTTTTTTGCAAGGCACCTTCGTCAATACGCTGCGCCAGATTATTTTATTCTTGTTGATGTTTTTGATCTTTCGGGGCGAAATGAATGCCGGTGAGTTAGTCACGATGCAGATCTTCTCGTTCTTTGTATTTGGTCCACTGCAAGAGATCGGCAATATCATTCTCACCTACCGAGAGGCCCAGACTTCGCTGGAAAATTTTAATCAGTTGATGCAAAAGTCTCCCGAAGCAGTGCCCACTCATCCCTCGCACTTAGGGCCTATCGAAAAGTTAGCCTTTGAACAAGTGGGCTTTCAGCATCCGGCCTCTTCGCAAAAAGCCGTCAACGGGATCAGTTTTGAAGTACGCACGGGCGAGACCATTGCCTTTGTAGGCCCCTCAGGCTCCGGAAAAACCACCATGATGAAGTTACTGGTTGGGCTCTACCGGCCCGACCAGGGTCGCATTCTGTACAATGGCCTTGACGAGAACAGTATCAACTTCGATGATCTGCGTAACCAGATTGGATTTGTTACCCAAGACACCCAACTTTTCTCCGGCACGATCCGCGAAAACTTACTCTTTGTATGTCCGCAGGCCACCGATCAAGAATTACAAGCCGTACTCGAAAAAGCAGCTTGCCACTCCCTACTTCAAAGGGCCGACAGCGGACTAGAGACCATTATTGGAGAAGGTGGCCTAAAACTCTCTGGAGGAGAAAAGCAACGACTCTCTATTGCAAGAGCCTTGCTAAGAAGACCTCGTCTGCTTCTTTTTGATGAAGCCACCTCTGCCCTCGACTCTCTTACAGAGGAGGAAATTACCCACACTATTCGCGCGGTTTCAAAAGAAGGGCAGCAGATCACCATCTTAATTGCGCATCGCCTGTCGACCATCATGCATGCAGATCGCATCTACGTGCTCGAGAAGGGTGAGGTAACAGAAACCGGAACACACGAAACACTGTTATCCGAAAAGGGTCTTTACTATGCCATGTGGAGACAGCAGATCGGAGAAAGAAAAAATCCCCCCACCCAAAAGGGAGAGGGGATTGTATCTTAATATCCTATCTTGTCAAGGACCGACGAGAATTATTTTTTCTCTCGTAAAGGCAACATGTAGCCGACTGTAAAACCGAGTACATTGTTTCTCCACTCAGCATTAGCCTCATTCGAAAGATTGGTCAATCCTTTTACATAGTTGATGCTCAACACTAACCCTGTTTTGGACTGATAGCCACCGGTAGCAACTACCCCAAAGTCAAACCCCTTTACCTGTCCGGCCTCCTTGCCAATTGTGATCACTTTTGTATCATCCAAGTAAACGTTACTGGCAGAAAGGTTAAAGCCCAAGTTGGGTCCGCCCCCAATAAACCAACCTCCTTTTGTACGGTACAGCAGCTGAAGCGGTATATCTAATGCTGCAAAACGATATTGATCTTTCTCTGTATTGACACCGACAGCCACCCCCTTTCTGAGGAATAAAAGCTGGCTTTGCAAAGAAAGTTTGGAGGTAAGGCGAGTATCGAAAATAGCTCCTAATTGAAAGGAGCCCAGTGCGGTACCCTCAGCGTTGACCAGGTCATCGTTGCTTGTTACAGAGCCCGCAGCAACGCCCGTTTTTAATCCAAAGCGGGTTTGCGCAGAAAGACTCAATCCGGCAACAAGAAGTAAAACGATCAGCAGGTTAGTTTTCATAAAAATGATTTTAATGCAGTGAAGGTAAATATAAACCTGCACGAAAGAAAATCATTATACCCCATTACTTTTTACCACGAGTCGGCAGCATGTAACCAATGGTGAATCCGATCACATTGTTTTGCCAATCGAAATTGGGAGTATTTTGCAACTGAGTGATTCCTTTGAGGTAGCTAACGCTCAGCACCAACCCTTTCTTAGACTCATATCCACCTGAGGCCATCAAGCCAAAGTCAAATCCTTTTACTTCTCCGGCTGCATCACCAATAGCGATCTCTTCTTTCTCGCCCTCATGTATATAGCGGGCCGAAAGATTAAAACCAAGATTGGGTCCACCGCCAATAAACCACCCCGCCTTTGTTCTGTACAAGAGCTGCAAGGGAACATCAATAGTGGCAAAACGGTATTTATCTACGTGGTCATCATGATCAACAGCCGTTCCCTTTCCTAAAAAAAGAAGCTGCGACTGAAACGACAGGGCGGATGACAGTCTGGTATCAATGATGGCACCGAACTGAAAAGATTGTAAGTTTAATCCATCTTCTTTGATTTCTGCATCATTGGTAGAGACCGAACCGAGCGCAACACCACTCTTAAGGCCAAAACGGGTCTGGGCCGATACACTCAGGCCAACACAGAACATTAAAACAAGTAGCAGATTTGTTTTCATAAAAATTGATTTAATAATACAACGGTTTAGTACTGTACAAAGATATAAAATGAAACAATGTTGCAAAAAAAAATTATTGTAATCGAATAGGCATCGAAAGCTGCAGATCACTGTGTCCTACGTTGGGGCTATCGGCAGGACCCTTGATGCCTGTCTTGTGCATGAGTTTGACCAGCACAGTTCCGATGGCAGCCGGACCGGTCTGCCAAGTGGAGTTGACCCCAATAGGAAATCCACTTACGTCACGATCAGTTTTCGTCACTGTCAACTGCACCGTGGTGGGGATATAAAAAACTTCGTGTGAGCGGCCTTGTGCAACGATCTGTGAGGTCAGATCCTTCTCTACCCCATTGACGATATTGATAAATCGAATTGAGGTGGTATAAGTTTGCCCGCCGGCCAGCCGAATGGTGTCGATACGAGAGGGAGGCAAGCCTCCATCCCCATCGGGATCTTCTGCTAAAAAAACCAGGTCAGGTGCTCCAGCACGACTAAAGATGAGTGTCACCTTATTGATGGCCTCGTGCTCGTTTTCATCATTGGCATCGGAGGGCTTTTTACACGACGAGGCCAGCAGTCCCGCCAGTAATGCGATCGTCATGATCCCTTTAATCGAATTCATAATTTCCATTTTAATTGTAGGACAACATTTCGCCCCACTTCGTCGGTAAAGTAGCGAAAACGATTCATATAGTCTCGGTAACGTGTGTTGAACAAATTATTGATACTAACTACTACGCCAAGGTCCCGACTACCGATTCTACAGTCAGTACCCATCGACAAATTAACCAGCGTGTACGATGGAGGGGCTGGTAAATAATCTACAAAAGAACCGGGCACTCTTGTTTGCCGAAGCACGTGTAGCAACGATGGACTTACATAACTATTTTGAAAACGTTTCGTGGCAAACAAATAACTAAGCTGCGTTTCGAATCGGTGTGATGGCATCTGTTGTAACCAATCTTTTTGAGAGAGATCACGCGCCCAAAGCAACGCACCTTTAATGCCTGCTTTCCAGGAGGGACTCCACTGGTGCTCAAACCGAAGATCAGCGCCGTAGAGCAGCGCATCTATCTGCGTGTAGCGAAAGGTAGGATAAGCACCCCGTAAGGTGAGTGTAGCGGGCACCGTGGGAACCAGATTGATAAAATCTGCCAAATAATTTCCATGGAGGGTTATATCTATAAACCAGCTGCTGTCTTGCCGGTACTCCCACTGCAACAGTTGCTTTAATGAACGCTCGGCGTTAAAGCTAGAATCACCGATCTCAAAACTAGCTGTTCCATGATGCAGTCCATTCACATATAGCTCATTGACCTGTGGAGCCCGCCAGGCCAAGCTGGTGTTGGAGCGCAACTGACTTTGCTCGTTGAATTTCTTACTTACACTCAGCGTAGCAGAAGGATTAAAGAATTGACGATCAGACTGGGTGGTCATACCATTTCTATTTCTGAATACCGTCAACGAGCGATAATCAACTCGTAAGGCCGCTTCTAGACTATAGGAACCCAGTTGCCATCTCTCTACCCCGTACATACCTAAATTGATCGTTCGAAAGTTGGGAATAAAGAAGCGACTGCCGGACCAAACGTTTTGCTGATAAATTGCTTGCAACCCAAGCTCGCCGCTACGCGTGTTGCTGCGGGTCGTTTCGCGGAGCAGATCGAGACTGCTGGTTCCAATGCTTAGCGACAACTCTGGCCTAACTGTAATGAGTGCTCTGTCGTACTCATTACGATTATTTTCTTGATGAGCGGCCACCAGTTGCCAGCGATGACCTTCTGTACCAGACCAAAACACCTTGAGTTTGGCCAGGTAATGTTGCACTTGCTGGTAGGGTCGACCTATCCGATACGAAAAACGGTCGATGTTCTGTAAAGGCTTTTCACTAGCAATGGCATTTTGTAGATCGGTGAGATTGCCAATATGTGAACCTGAGAATATGCCAATAGTAGTACTAAACCCACTTACAAAAAGTTCGGCGCGGTAGCCGGGTTTACGATACCCCGCCATTGCCGCCATATTAAACTCTTGTAATCCCGTGTTATGAAGCCAATATTCCGGTGTGCGGGCGTTACCTCCTCTTTTAAAAGTAATATGGGTACGCCAACTAAATGCAGGGTCGGACTTCGAATTTTGCTCCCACTGCACATTGGCCACGTATTGCCGGTTATTCGAAAAATATCCTGCGTTTACCTCTGCCCTCGATCGTTGATCTGTGGGCAATGGCCGGGGTTCAATGAGTACCGCTCCCCCAATAGCATCAGAACCATACCGAATAGCACCGGCTCCCTTGACTACCACAAAGCGATCGGCCACATAGGGATCAACTTCAGGAGCATGTTCGCTGCCCCACTGCTGTCCCTCTAGTCGAACTCCGTTATTGATTAGAATGATACGTTGGCTATGTAAGCCGTGAATGACCGGCTTAAAAATGGTGCTTCCAGTTTGTAGGACAGTAACGCCGGTAAGTCGCTTTAAAATCTCCCCCAACGTTTGCCCTCGGCTCTCGGCCAGATCTCGTGCAGTAAGCGCCTCACGTACCTGTAATTCTTGTGACTGTCGGGCCGATAGCACTTGCACCGTACTCAGCTGATTATAGTGGTGCGGTAACAAGAAATTTTTTACCAGATTTGATTCGATCTTGACTCGAATGCTAAACGTATCGCAATCAGCATGAGTGACAATAAATGTATAAGCGCCCGGGCAGAGATTATAAAAATGATAATGCCCTTCCTCGTCAGTTTCGGTGCTGCGTTCCAATTCCTTAATTAAGATGGTGGCATTACCAAGTGGAACTTTTTCGTCGGCATCAGCCACGCTGCCCGAAAGAGTCAGCGAACAGGGCGGTTGCTGTGCGGCTGATGTAGAAACCCCCACTTCCAGCAATCCTGCAATCAGTAATAAAAAAAAGTGGTTACGGCTCATTAAAAACCTCCCTGTTACTATAAAATATTTTGCAACAATATTGCAAATATAAGAAAATAGGTCTGAATCCTCGCCACCCCATTCTAAGCCAGCAGCATTGTATAATTTTTAATATCTTGTATAGGCATGAGACGAGTGATTATCGCACTACTTATTGGGATAGCTATCCTTGGCAGCTGCTCAAAACAAGACGGTACCGACCGCTGTGCAGGCACCAATTACGATATTCAGTTTACTAAGAATCCGGCCATTGGGGGCGTAAGCAATGGAAGCATCTCGGTTTTTTACCCCCGCGGAGACACCTTGCGTTATCAGCTCAATAACGGCGCCCCCCAAGCTAATCCCAATTTTACAGGACTGGCGCCCGGCAATTACGTAATCTGGATCATCAACCAAAAAGGATGTTCCGATACCACCAGCACTACGATCGAAGCCTATGGACCTAAATATGCGGCCGTTAAGCAACTCATCAGCGGTTATTGTGGCCCCTGTCATTTAAATGGAGGAGCCAGTGGCGGAAGAAACCTAGATACCGATGCCTCTATCGTGGCCAGTTGGGACCGTATTCGGCTTCGCTGCGTAAATGGAACGCCCACTTTTATGCCACAGAATGGGCAGCTTACCAGCATCGACAAACAAAAGATAACGGATTGGGTCAATGCGGGGCACCGCATTACGGATTGATCGCAGCGGCAGAATCCATTCTCATTCATCCACGAAGGATCATCGAACCTTTTACTAGTGCTCATCAGACTGGTGCAACGTAAGAGTTGATTACCGAACTTTCATCATGGCGCGCACCTCTTGTGCAATACCATTTTGCAAACGCGCATAGTAGATACCGGGGGGTAATCCTTCGCTGTCAAAATCGATTCGATGCGTACCGGCTACAAATTCCTTATTAGCCAAAATGGTAATGAGCCTTCCGAGTGTATCGAATACCTGCAGCAATGTATGACCTCCCTCTGTAGTAAACTGAATGGTCGTACGTGACGTAAACGGATTAGGAAAGTTTGTGATCGCCATCTGTAGCGGAGGCAACGGCGGTGGGGTAACTCCACTGCAAGCGCCTTGCTTTACCAATGGTAGCGTTTGGAGCTGACTGTTAATATTAGGAGGGAACAGGGATTGAACGACCGATTTATCGAGACAGAACCACTTTTCGAGGATGGTTCCATATACACTTCTAAAATCGTATTGCATCGGCAAATTATCATTGACAGTAGCCGATGCCGGTAAAGTAGGATTAACCCCCAACATACCTGGATCTACCTGGCTGCCGAACAAGAAAAGCGGTGCTGCTGCACCATGGTCGGTGCCCACGCTCGAATTGGAACGAACGCGACGACCAAATTCACTAAAAGTCATTCCCATTACCCTGTCTTCGATCGACAAGAACTTAAGATCATCCTGAAACGCCTTAATGGCAGCAGAAACACGCCCAAGTAAGGTAGCATGGGTTCCAGTCACCTTATCGGTATTCACCTGTACGGAGTGCGTATCGAAACCACCGAAGCTCACCATGTATACGCGCGTCTTAAGACCGCCTTTGATGAGTCGCGCTACGATCTTAAGCTGATCGGCCAATGAATTACCGGTAGGATACGGCGCTTGCACTGTAACTGCATTGGCAGCCGTGCGAATTACAGAGGCATAGCCCTGCGTCTGTTGGTTGATCTGCCTGATGTAAGTCAGCTCTTTTCCCGCACGTGTATTAGGAGCATAGTCAGTAGCCCCCGACAATAAATTATAAAATGACGAAGGATTTGTAATACTGAGTCCCATGTTACGTGTGGGGCCTTGTAGCGTAAGCGACGTGCTGCTACCGATCTGAATAGCCAACGGATCGGGCATGCTTGCGTTGGGATACCCATCCGGATAACCGGGATACTCGTAATCCAGATAACGACCGGCCCATCCACTGTAAACATCTTGGTTACTATTAGATCCGCTCATCCAGATATCGGTAGCTCTAAAGTGAGAGAAGTTAGGTTGCGGATAACCCACCGACTGAACTACCTTGGCCTTTCCTTCGGCAAACAAACTTTGCAGCCCCGTCATAGCCGGATGAAGGCCTGTACCCGTAACACCTGTAATCGGCAACACGGCAGCCTCTGGAATAGCGACATTGCTGCGTGCATTAAAATATTTTGAATAATCAGCAACAGGAATTACAGTATTAAGTCCGTCATTACCTCCGGAAAGTTGAATAATGACCAGTACATGATCGGTGAGCGTCTCGCCACGCATCAGCGCCTGTACCAGCGAGTTTTGCATGGTAAAGGCATTGACGGAATATCCGTTGATCAACTCCGGTAAGAGTGCAGCCATGGGAACGGCCCCGGATAAAAAGTCTCTTCTTTTCATATCAGATCAACTGGTATTCGGATAATTTAAACAAGTATTGAAACAGCGATCGCAATCGACTATTAACAATATTAAAGTTGGCTGTGGTCGGATTCGATTCGTACGCCATCCACGCATTGGTCCAATAATAATCCCACTGTTGGCCCGTAAGCAGTAGCTGAGTTTTAATTTGCATCTTAGCTACATCACTCAGCGTATTTTGAAACAGATAACTGATGGCGCCATTGATCAGATCATTGGGATTGCCCGGATTGTACAGCGAGCGAGCCCACTCCACACAATTGAATTGAACCCGTACATTATTACGCACATACCCGGTCGAAATCATGATATCGGTATACTGATTACGCTTCGGCAATGAATCGGAAGTGATCCAGAGTTCATGAAAACTGGGCTCTTGGTAATAGGCCGGCAATCCAGATACATTAGGAGGATCATACAGGTTCTGGCCCATATTGCTCATCCACGAAAAGAAAGTATTCCACAAACCGTAGTTTGTATCCCAATCCGTAGCGGGTGCAAAGTTTACATCCATCTCACGAATCGAACCAACCACTAAATCGGCCGGCGTCTTGATGTAACACCCCCGGTTCATTTGATCGTAGAAATGTTCGCTCTTTAACAGAGCATCCAACATGGGCTTGATCTCGTAACCACTGTCTCTAAAGATATCAGCTAGCGGAGTTATTACATTTTGCTCGGTAGCGGCATCAATGGTATAATAAACAAACCAGCGATAAACCTTGCGAGCAATGAACTTGGCTACTTCTCGCTGCGCGAATAGCATCGCCATCAGATCATTGATCTCTAGTGTACCAGCAGTGGCACCTGTTCTTCCTGTAATTACGGTATTGTTAAAGAACGGTGAGAAAGTCTTATTTACTGAGCTGTGGCGAGCACTGTTAAAGACGGGTTGGTAGGTAGCGAAATTGATAGTCCAACCGGTAAGCACTTTAGCCGCCTCTTTGACATCTGCTTCGGTATAGCGCGAATCGGGACCTTTTCCTAATGTAAAAAGTTCAAATAATTCACGAGCATAGTTCTCGTCGGGAGCAGTGGCATTGTTTAGATAGCCATTCAGATAACGCAGCATGGCTACATCTGTCGTAATGTTGGTGACCAGCGTTCTGAAATTTCCCAAGGCGAATCGACGAATAAGTTGATGCTGCGTATAGACCCAGTTACCGTAGCCGATATCGGTTGCCTCATTACCAAAATGATCGGTCCACAGCATGATCATCTTCTCCAGAATACTTCGATCTTGATTGATCATATTGCCCGTTAACCACTTCTTGAGCGAAGAACGCCGCAACGATTGCACGGTACCGTCGTTATTGATATCATTGACCCAGGTTGTACCCCGTGCAACGGCTGTATCGGGGTTAACGCCGGGTGTAGTTGCAATTGTGTATTCTTTAAGTGGTGGGGCAGGCGATGGTGCAGTGGGTGATAGTAATTCACCTATCACCTGGTTCATAGAACGGCCTTTAAAATAGCTGAGATCGGAACGCTTTACACCAAACATCGTGCGACGAAGCAAGTGTACCAACTCGGCTTCGGTAAACGGACCCGAATAAGGGGTCAGACCCGATTGGGTACGAAAGGGAGCTGCAATAGACGAGGTCTCGGCCGCATTCATACCGAAAAGGTATATAAATTATTTACCAAATGAGCATGAGGGTGGCTAAAAAAAGTAATAAATAACCATTAGCTGACTCTTTCGATAATTCCCGCAATTCCTTGTCCTCCGCCCACACAAGCCGTAATCATCCCCCATTTTTTATTAAGTCGCTGAAGATCATTGATATTTTGAATGGTCAGCTTACAGCCGGTACAACCCAGCGGATGCCCCAGTGCGATGGCTCCACCATTTATATTAACTTTTTGCGGGTCCAGTTCGGCTTGCTGAATTACAGCGAGTGCCTGCGAAGCAAAGGCTTCGTTGAGTTCGATTAGATCGATTTGGTCGAGCCGCAGCCCTGCTCGTTGCAGCGCCTTGGGAATAGCGCTGACCGGACCTATGCCCATAATACGCGGATCTACTCCGGCCACGGCCACACTCACCAAACGTGCCAATGGAGTAAGTCCGAGTTCCTTTACCATTTGCTCACTCATTACCACTACAAAGGCGGCCCCATCGGAAGTTTGAGAAGAATTACCAGCAGTTATAACACCTTTAGCGGAAAACGCAGGTTTTAATTTGGCAAGGGCTTGCAACGACGTATCAGCCCTTGGCCCCTCGTCTGTGTCAACAACAAAACTGCGTTGCTTCTTTTTTCCCGCTGAATCGAGATACACTTCTTCTACTGTTATCGGCAAAATTCCTTTTTTGAAATGCCCGGCCTCAATGGCAGCAATCGCTTTTTGATGAGAATGATATGCAAATTCGTCTTGTGCCTCGCGGCTAATGCTAAAGTCACTGGCCACTGCCTCGGCAGTAAGTCCCATATTGAGATAATAATCCGGATTGTCGGAGGCAATGGAATAGGCCGGAGCCGTCTTCCATCCGGCTGTGGGAACCAAACTCATACTTTCCGTACCGCCCGCCACAATACAATCGGCTTGACCCGATCTGATCTTAGCCGTAGCCATAGCAATGGCCTCCAAACCAGAAGCACAATACCGATTGATGGTTACGCCTGGCACTGTTATGCCCAGCGAGCGGGCAGCAATAATTCGGGCTACTTGCAATCCCTGCTCCGCTTCGGGCACTGCATTACCCACGATCACGTCATCGACCCTGCTGGCTTCGAGTTGTGGCACCGAAGCCATTAATCCCTTTACTAAGTTTATGGCCAGGTCATCTGGGCGCGTAAATCGAAATCCTCCTTTCTTGGCCTTGGCAACAGCGGTTCTATACCCGGCTACGATGTATGCTTCTTGCATAAAATTAATTGAGTGCTATAAAGTTGTTTATGCAACCTTTTCAGATCAAATTTACAACCGTCCTCCAATCAATCCAAACAACTACCTCGTGTCTAGGTAGCGGCATGTGTTATATTTGCAACACTCATGTACAAGCTGCTGCGCCAACTACTTTTTTTATTGCCCCCCGAAGAAGCCCACCAGGTATCGATGTTTTTTTTAAAGGTGGCTTGTAGTACCGCCGCTTCGCGCCAACTTATTAGAAGGTGGCTAGATCCGGGGGTGCAACAACCGCTAAAGATGGGATCACTTCTCTTTAAAAATCGAGTGGGACTGGCCGCGGGCTTTGACAAGAATGCATTACACCTTCGCGAACTAAGTTGCCTAGGCTTTGGACATGTCGAGATTGGCACGGTTACTCCACAACCACAGCGCGGCAACGAAAGACCCCGTTTGTTTCGATTGCCGCAAGACAAAGCCCTTATTAACCGAATGGGATTTAACAACGACGGCGTAGTCACCATTGCTAGGCGTCTCAAAGAATGGCGGGAGCATGGACAAAAAAAAGCTGATACACAACCCCCACTTATTATTGGAGGTAATATCGGAAAGAATAAGGTAACCCCCAATGAAGAAGCCTGGCGAGACTATGAGTTTTGCTTCGAAAGACTGTATCCCTGGGTCGATTATTTTGTGGTGAATGTAAGCTCTCCTAACACCCCCGGACTACGGGCTTTACAAGAGAAAGATTCACTGCAGAAAATTCTAACCTTGCTACAGCAACGTAATCGCGAAAAATCTATACAACGTCCTCTGTTTTTAAAGATTGCTCCCGATCTGAGTCCAGCACAGGTGGATGATGTAATTGCGCTGGCACTCGAGATTAAACTCGATGGCTTGGTGGTAAGTAATACGACCATTAGTCGTGAGGGATTACTGACCGACGAAAATCAGGTGAGTCGAATGGGTGCAGGTGGACTTAGCGGAGTACCGCTACGAGAAAAAAACACATCGCTACTGCAATACATTACAGCCCGCACCCAGGGAGCTATTCCCCTGATTGCATCAGGTGGAATTTTTACAGCGGCTGACGCCCAAGAAAAAATGGCGGCCGGAGCTACCCTTTTACAAGTGTGGACCGGATTTATATACGAAGGCCCTGCCATTGCAAAAAATATCTGTAGTAGCCAGTAAGCGGCCTACTTTACAGAGAACCTGCTAAAAAATAGAATCTCGATTTTTTACTAAGCGGAGCGCTGCGTTAACAAAGTTACCGCTACCATAGCCGCCGTCTCGGTGCGAAGCCGGTTGACGCCTAAGTGTACAGTCGTGCATCCATTAGCCATAGCCAGTGCATGCTCAGCTGCTGTAAAATCACCCTCGGGCCCTATACAAACTAGCGTAGAGCCCTGACCAGGATGCCAGTCGACCAAAGAAATTTTTTGCGCCTCGCCACAATAGGCCAGGCAACGATGAACAACCGTAGAGGCCAACTGTGGAAGCTCTGAAAAAGAACGGGGTGCTTCGAGAATCGGCAACCAACACTGCCTGCTTTGCAGCATAGCACTAATTAAGACAGCTTGCAAACGATCGGTACGCAAATTTTCTTTTTCGGTGCGCTCACAGCGAAGCGGAACAATTCGTTGTACTCCCAACTCGGTAACCTTTTCTAGCAACCACTCAAAACGGCTGGTATTTTTTAGCGGAGATACGGCCAACGTTACAGGATTTTTCGCAGGAGGTATTTGCTGTACCGATTCGATCTGCACCACACAGGCCTTACGATGTTCATCTGTAATAACACCTTGCAGCAAATGGCCGCAGCCATCCGTTAGTAATACCACATCTCGCTTCTTTAAGCGCAATACTTGAATTGCATGCTTGCTATTCGTTTCGTCGAGGGTAACAAAAGTCTGTGCCGAATCAAAAGAGGGTATGTAAAAAAAAGGATTAGACATGATTATGCGGGCATATCATCATCGGGATCAATATCGTTCATCCGGCTACCGGTTTGCACAAAGACCCGGGCCCCACCCTGTCCATCCACATCGCTGACCGGCTTCCAGTTTGAACTGAGCCCACTCATACCAATGCCCCCTTCTTCTTCGGTAAACTTCTGGATATTCAGCAGCGCGCGCAGTTTTATCGTCTCGAGCGAACCATTTCGGTGCTTGGCGATACGAACATGTGTTTCGCCGCGATTATTCTCTCCCATTTCGGTAGTAGTAATATCGTAGTACTCGGGGCGATACAGAAACATAACCAGGTCGGCATCTTGCTCAATAGCACCCGACTCGCGCAGATCGCTCAACTGCGGCATCTTGGAGCCATCCTTACCCGCTCCACGCGTCTCGACAGCACGGCTTAACTGAGAGAGTGCAACGATGGGAATGCTCAACTCTTTGGCGAGTGCCTTTAAGTTTCTGGAGATGTTGCTGATCTCTTGTTCGCGATTACTGTTTCGATTTTCGCCGGTACCACTCATCAACTGTAGATAGTCGACGATCACCATCCCTATATTATGTTTATTCTTTAATCGCCGACACTTGGCGCGAAGTTCAAAGATGTTGAGAGCAGGCGTATCATCAATAAAAAGTGGGGCTTGGGCCAATCGCTGCACACCCCGCGCATAGAGCTGCTTCATCTCGTGCTCTTCCATTTTTCCGCGACTGATCTTTTCGAGCCAGATCTCACTTTCGGCCGACAAGATCCGTTGCACCAGTTGTGCAGCGCTCATCTCGAGCGAAAAGAACGCCACCGGTGTCGACTTAGTAGGATGCATAACAGCATTACGAGCCAGGTTAAGTGCAAAAGCGGTCTTACCTACCGCAGGACGAGCCGCCAAGATGATCAGGTCGGTGCGCTGCCAGCCATAGGTAATTCGGTCTAAAGAAGCGAATCCGCTGGGCACTCCGGTCAGGTCTTCGTTCTTGTTGCGCAGATCCTCGATTCGCTTGATGGTATTGACCAATACCGAATCGATAGTCTCAAAATTCTTGCGCAAATTATTATTGGTAATCTCGAAAAGCTTAGTCTCGGCATCATCCAACAGATCGAACACATCTGTAGAATCTTCGTAGGCATCTCCAATAATTTCACCACTGACGCGGATCAGTTCGCGCTGGATAAATTTTTGTAAGATAATTCGGGCATGTGCTTCGATATTGGCGGCCGACACCACGGCATTGGTGAGTTTGGTAAGCACGTAGGGCCCTCCTACTAAATCTAACTCTTCTTTAAATCGCAGCTCTTCGGTAACGGTCAAAATATCGATAGGCTGACTTTTGTTAGATAGCGATTGCATGGCTGCAAAAACGCGCTGGTGTGCCTCGGCGTAAAAACAACCTGGCTTTAGGATCTCTACCACAATATCGAAGGCCCCACGTTCGAGCATAATGGCGCCCAATACCGCCTCTTCGAGTTCACGTGCCTGTGGAGGCACTTTTCCATATACCATTGTGCCCAGATCAACGGCACTCTTTCGTTTTGCTTTTCGGTCTTTGTTAAGGTTGGGCACATCCATATACTACATAATTTGGGGTTCGATAATCCAGAAGCGAACAGCGAAATAAACCCCAAAAGAAAAACAGAAAAAATTTTTCTTTCTGCACCTTTTTCGCACGGCAAACAGATAGGTTATCCACAATTAGGAAAGCATTTCACGGGCATTGGCCAGTGCGGCGGCCGATGGTTGGTCGCCCCCCAGCATGCGGGCCATCACATCGATCCGCTCCTCGGGCTTTAGCAATTTAATACGGGTAATGGCGGCAGTCCGGTCATCTTTATTCAACTGCTTGTAAACAAAGAAATGAGATTGAGCCTTGCCGGCGATCTGAGGTTGATGCGTAATGCAAATAACCTGACGATTGGTCGCCAGCTCTTGGAGCAGGAGCCCCACTTGCCTGGCTGCTTCGCCAGAGATACCAGTGTCGATCTCATCGAAGATAAGCGTGGGTAGGTCCAGCGAAGCGGCAACCAGGGATTTAATACAGAGCATGAGTCTACTCAACTCTCCTCCGCTGGCCACTTTGCGCAATGACTGAAACTGGCCACTGCGATTGGCATCAAAGAGAAAGACCACCTCATCGATACCAGCAGCACCCAATTCTACTGTCTTACATTGAACCTGCAACTGGGCCGCAGGCATTCCCACTTGTTTAAGCAAAGCATTGACCTTTTTTTCGAAAGGCGCGATCTGCTTTTTTCGACCCTCCGACAATTTTTTGGCCAATTGCATGGCTTTTTGCTCGGACTCTTGGACGGCTTTTTGTTGAGTCTGTAATTCCTGGTCAATATCAATGACTGCTTGACATTTTTCTCGAAGCACTTGCTGAAAGGCCAGCAGCTCTTGAGTAGTACTCACTTGGTGTTTTTTGAACAGCCGATATCCTAGTGACATTCTCTCGTTGAGCTGTGCTATGCGCTCTGGCTGCACCTGCACTTTTTGACTCAGTCGTTCTAGGTCGCGGGCCACGTCTTGCATTTCTACATAGGCAGATCGCAACCTTTCTTCGAGAGCAGGCAGCTCGGGATGAAATTCTTGTTGTGCAGCAAGCTCATTCAGCAGCAATTTGTAAGCCGGCAACAGAGCTTCCTCTCCGGTCAGCAGCGAAAACGAAAGATGCTCCAAGGTAGAACGTACCGAATCGGCATGAGAAAGCGATTTTAGCTCGGCAGCGGCCGACTCGATCTCTTCGGGTACAAAGGCTGCTGAATCAAGCTCCTCTAATTGAAATCGATCGTATTCGACCTGTGCTTCGAACTTACGCTTTTGCTCAAGTAGTAATGTAACCCGTTGTCGTTGCTGTTGAAGTATGTGGTACTGCTGTTGATATTGCTCGAGCAGTAAATGCTGTGCGGCCAAGGCATCAAGAACCTCCCGTTGAAACGAGCTCTCTTCTAGATCGAGCGTATCAAATTGCTGGTGAAGGTCCACTAATAATGAACTGAGTTGCTGCAGTTGTGCTAGGGTTACCGGCGTATCATTCACAAAAGCCCTAGACTTACCGACAGCAGCGATCTCCCTTCGAATGATCAATGCGTCTTCTTGATCGAGCTCTTCGCGATTCAACCAATTGAGCACAGCCTTTTTTTGACGGACATCAAATTGCCCCTCGACAATCAGTTTTTTTTCTTTGCTTCCCAAGGCCGATGCATCGGCACGATCCCCCAAAATCAATCCCAGGGCTCCCATCAAAATAGATTTGCCGGCGCCGGTCTCTCCTGTTATGGCGCTAAAATGCGGAGAGAACCCTATCTCGAGTTCGTCTATTATAGCATAATTCTGAACAAAAAGCCGCAGCAGCATGGGCACAAATTAATTGGAATTAGTTCCTCCACAAAGCCTAAATCGCAAAAAACAACAGGGGCTTTCACAAAAAATCCCGCTTTTAAAAAACGGGATTGATTAACAGAAGTTAGGGTAGCATCAAGAAAGCTGAACGCTATTAGCCAGTTCCTCATCCACCAAAATACGACCGCAGTTTTCGCAGATCATGATCTTTTTGTGTTGACGAATCTCGCTCTGCTTTTGTGGAGGGATGGCATTAAAGCAGCCCCCACAGGCATCACGCTCTACCGGCACCACGGCCAGTCCATTGCGGTAGTTGCCACGAATCTTTTCATAACTAGCCAGTAACCTGGGATCAACCTGTTGTTTAGCCTCTGCCGCCAGCTTATTGAATTGCTTTTCTTCTTTTTCGTTTGCCAAAATGATCTTTTCGAGTTCCTCTTTTTTGGTAGCAAGAACGCCATCTTTAACGGCGATGTTCTTCTTGGCCTTCTCGAGCAACACTGCTTTTTCGGCAATCTCGTCTGTAGCATCCTTGATGTGCTTCTCGGCCAACTTTACATCGAGCTGCTGCATTTCGATTTCTTTGTTGATGGCCTCGTATTCACGATTGTTCTTGACATTCTCACTTTGCTTCTCGTACTTGGCAATTTGCGCCTCGGCAGCCTTGATAGCCAGTTTACGTTGCTCAATAAATTCAGTAACCCCGTTGACTTCCTCCTCAATACGAGTAAGACGGGCATGCAATCCGGTAATCTCGTCTTCGAGATCGGCCACTTCCATGGGAAGCTCCCCTTTTAGGATCTTGATCTCGTCGAGCTTACTGTCGATCTGTTGAAGGGTTACCAAAGACACCAGCTTCTCTTGGATCGAAAAATCTTTTACTTGTGCCATAAATAGTTGACGGGATTAGTGGATATGCTTGTTTTGAGGACGGCAAAGTTAAGAAATTTTTCGGCTAAATGATCGGCTAGCAGCTCTATCGTAAACTGTTCAGATTCAAAGTGCCCGATATCGGCCAACACAAGCCGCCCATCGGCCCTAAAAAAATCGTGATATTTGAGGTCAGCAGTTAAAAAAAGATCGGCACCGGCAGCTAAAGCATTGGAAATCATAAAGCTGCCAGAACCCCCACAAACGGCCACCCGTCGGATGGGCTTTTGCAGCAACGGGCTATGGCGCAGCTGACCCACCCCAAATGTGCGGGCCAGCATCTCTAAAAAGGCCAGCTCCTCTGCCGGTTCGTGAAGCTCGCCCACCAGCCCCGCACCTACCCCCGAGTGCAGGTTAGAGAGGGGGACAAATTCGTAGGCCACCTCTTGGTAAGGATGCGCCTGGCGCAAGGCATCTAGCACGGTCGCCTGCAAGTGGACAGGAACAATCACTTCGAGCCGATGCTCGGGTTCGGTATGACGCAACCCTTGCTCTCCAACAAACGGTTTAGTGCCATCGCCAGCCTTGAATGTTCCCTCTCCCTCTACAGAAAAGCTACATTCAGCATAGCGGCCAATATGACCGGCACCGGCCGCGAACAAGGCCTCTCGGACCGACGCTGTGTGCTGCTTTGGCACATAGGTAACCAGTTTGCACAAGGTGTTTTCTTTAGGAAGCAGCACCCGTACATCTTGTAGCTGTAGCAACGAGGCGATCTTACCATTGACCCCGCTGATCACATTATCCAAATTGGTATGAATGGCATAGATGGCCAGATCTTTTTTGATGGCCTTTATGAGCGTTCTTTCGAGTCCGGTGCCACCACTTAGTTTTTTGATACCCCCAAAGATTAGGGGATGATGAGCCACCACCAGATTGCAACCCCGCTCCAGCGCCTCGTCGAGGATTGCCTCGGTAACGTCCAGGCAGCAAAGCACTCCCGTGCAGCTGTCCGCTTTGTTACCGGTTAGCAGCCCGGCATTGTCGTACGACTCCTGCAAAACGGGCGGTGCCCAAGACTCGAGCACGCGAATCACATCAACAATTTTTATCATAGCCTCTAAAATACATCCATTTTATACATCTTTGCAGTCCCACTTTTAATTATACCCACTATGAGTATTCAACTTGGACAACCCGCTCCCGATTTTACCTTGTTTGATTCTGACAAGAATCCTGTACAGCTATCGGCACTACAAGGCCATAACGTACTCTTGCTATTCTTTCCGCAATCGTTTACCGGTGTATGCACCAAAGAACTTTGCTCCGTGCGGGATAACATATCCCTCTACAACCAAGCCGATGCCAAGGTGTTCGGTATCTCTGTAGACTCGGTGTTTACCCTGGGTAAATTCAAAGAGGAGCAGCAACTTAATTTTCCGTTGCTCAGCGACTTTAACAAAAAAGTTTCTGAACTCTACGATAGCATCTACCATGATTGGATCTTAGACATGAAGGGCGTTTCAAAACGTTCGGCCTTTGTGATTGATCGTAAGGGTATCGTTCAATATGCAGAGGTATTGGAGAGCGCCGGAGATGTGCCCGACTTTGAAAAGATCAATGCTAAGCTGAGCGAACTAGCCTGAGCAATAGCTACATAAATTTTTTTAGGGTGATGATAATGAGTGTCTTAGCAGGCAACTGACCCATTACGATTTGGAAAAGCTCAAGCCTTATAGTATATTTGACTACTTGAAATTTATAGCCGCTATATCATGTTTTCTCTTGTGGCAGTTCGTTGCTATTTCGCAGCAACCCGCTGCTACGTTGCAGGAACCTGCTTCCAGGATGGTACGGTTGTATCCTAACCCCGCCGTCAGCTACATTACTTTTGAGCTACGCGACAATTTTAAACGAGGACTCACCTTGCAGGTCTATAGCGGCATCTTGGGTAAGAAAGTTTTTGCGACCTCCCTTAATCAAGAGCGTTTTTTGCTGAATCTCAATGAATTTCCCCGTGGTATTTACATTTATCACCTCACCGACGCTAATGGTAAAATCCTAGAGTCGGGAAAATTTCAGGTGACCAAGTAATTTATTTTATTCGCTCTTCCAGATCCTTTACTCTATTGCACTTGAATGATCAGAAATTTCAGGTAATGGGTATTTTCCATAGCAGGAATAATGGGATGATCGGGTGATTGCGTCTGAAAGCAGACTTGGCGAATAGAGCGACGAGCATCCTTGGCCGCCATGGCGATGATCTCTAAAAAAAGATCGGGTGGCACCAGATTCGTACAAGAAGAAGTCACCAAAAACCCTCCGGGCTTGACCAGTTTCATACCCCGCAAATTGATCTCTTTGTACCCTGTAATGGCTTTTTGTAACGTGGCCCGACTCTTAGTAAAAGCGGGAGGATCTAACATGACCACATCATACTGCTTTTTTTCTTTTGCCCACTGCTTGAGTACATCAAAGGCATTGGCCTCTTCGAATCGGCAGCGATCTTGCAAACCGTTCAAACGAGCATTTTCATTAGCCTGTGCCACCGCCTGGGCGGAGATATCGAGCCCGAGTACCGAGCGGGCACCATAGTGTGCGGCATGGATCTCAAACGTACCCGTATAGGTGAATGCACCGAGCACATCGGCGTCTTTTACAATAGAGCGAATCGCTTTTCTGTTATCTTGTTGATCCAAGAAGTATCCTGTCTTTTGTCCTTGTGCCAGGTCTACATAAAAGCGAAGTCCGTTTTCCTCGATGATGATCTTGGTGTCAAAAGGCTCGGACAAAAAACCTTTCTGCTGAGGTAGTCCCTCTAATTCGCGAACAGGCACATCATTGCGCTCATAAATCCCCTTGGGAGAAAAGAGTTCCTGTAAAGCTTGTACCAAGGCAGGTTTCCAGCGATCAATTCCTAGTGCTAAGGTTTGCAGCACAAAATAATCATTGAACTTGTCGATAATCAACTGAGGTAATCCATCTGCTTCGCCAAAGACCAACCTACAATTTTCTGTATAGCCGATGCGCTTTCTGTATTCCCAACAGGAGCGAATTTTTTCTAGAAAAAAGGTTTCATCAATAATGGCGCTTTCGTCCCTTGTCAATAAACGCACCAAGATCTGTGAGCGCGGATTGGCATATCCCTTTCCCACAAATTTTTGATCGTGGGTGTAAACAGCTACTACCTCTCCCCCGCTCAGTTCACCCTCTACCCTCTCTACCTCATTGGCAAAGATCCAGGGATGACCCAGCAGCACGCGGGGCGCGATCTTTCGCTTCAACAATACTTTAATCATGCGCAGCGAAGATAACCCCAAAAGACAGACATAAAGACCGAAAGCGCTGACAGACAAGGTCATTTTGTCTATAATTTGGGCGAATCAGGCAGCCCAACCCAATTGGCAATAAAATTGACCACCTTACCTTTGCAACCAATTTAGTTGAGCTATGTCAGAACAAGAAAATAAGTCGGCCGAGGTAGATGTAACTACCGATGAAACGCACAGCGAGCAGCCCGAAAATAGTCTGGAGCAACCCGTACTTAGCGAACTCGACAAAACAAAGGCCGCGCTAGATGAGTACAAAGACAAATACCTGAGAACGGTGGCCGAGTTCGACAATTACAAACGTCGCAATGCAAAAGAGCGGATCGAGCTTATGCAAACGGCCGGTCGCGAAGTGATTGGCGAATTGCTAGAAGTACTCGATGACTGTGACCGTGCCCAAAAAACACTCGAAGGAAACCCCGAGGCAGCTCCTCTTGTAGAAGGCGTACTGCTGGTATTCAATAAGCTTCGACACAAATTACAATCGCGCGGACTTAAAGCCATCGACACCATGCATCAAGATTTTGATGCCGATGTTCACGAGGCCATTACCGAGATACCGGCACCCAGCGAAGATCTAAAGGGCAAAGTAATCGACGAAGTGGTAAAAGGCTATTCCCTTAATGAGAAAATGATCCGTCATCCTAAAGTGGTGGTCGGCAAATAACCCATGAGCAAAAGAGATTATTACGAAATATTGGGCGTTAGCAAATCCGCCTCGGCCGATGAGATCAAGAAATCGTACCGCAAGGTGGCCATGCAGTATCACCCCGATCGTAATCCCGGAGATAAAGCGGCCGAAGAAAAGTTCAAAGAAGCCGCAGAAGCCTACGAGATACTGAGCGATCCGGATAAGCGTGCCCAATACGATCGTTTCGGACATGCAGGAGTGGGCGGTGCCGGTGCCAGAGGCGGCGGCATGAACATGGATGATATCTTTAGCCAGTTCGGAGATATTTTCGGTGATGATCTCTTTGGTAGTTTTTTTGGCGGCGGCCAGCGAGGCGGCGGTCGTCAACGCAGCCGAGGTACACGTGGCAGTAATCTACGCATTAAACTAAAATTGAATTACGAAGAGATTGCCAGAGGCGTCTCTAAAAATATCAAAGTAAAAAAATATGTTTCCTGTACCACCTGTAGTGGTAGCGGAGCAAAAGACAAGAACAGCACGCAAACCTGTTCCACCTGTGGCGGCAATGGCCAGGTGCGTCGTGTGCAAAATACGTTCTTAGGTCAAATGCAAACAGTAGCCACCTGCCCAGATTGCAATGGAGAGGGATCTACCATTACCGCCAAATGTGGTCCTTGTAAAGGAGATGGACGTATATACGGAGAAGAGACCGTCAACATCGATATCCCAGCCGGTGTACAAGAAGGAATGCAACTCAATGTGACAGGTAAGGGC
>CANGYW010000016.1 GCA_947458335.1 Chitinophagaceae bacterium
ATAAAAAAACCCCTCGTTACCAAGGGGTTCATTAAAAAATTACTGGTGGAGAATACCGGAGTCGAACCGGTGACCTCTTGCATGCCATGCAAGCGCTCTAGCCAACTGAGCTAATTCCCCAAGGGGTGGCAAATATAGTAAAAAATTACTCGCCCCAGATCTGGTCGTTGCCTTCTAACCAACGCTTTACCTGCTCGGTAGTAACAGATTTAGGTCTTTCGAGGGGGAATCCAAGGGCGCGATCCCAACAAAGACTGGCAAGCACACCCAAGGCGCGGCTAACAGCGAATAATACGGTGTAAAACTCGTATTCTACCATGCCATAATGAACCAACAAAGCTCCGCTATGTGCATCCACATTGGGCCAAGGATTCTTGATCTTACCTAAACTTCCCAATATGGGAGGAACTACTTCGTAGATATTCCAAACGGTATTGACAAGTTTATCGTCGGCCATATGCTTTTTTCCAAATTCCATTTGCGCCGTAAAGCGAGGATCTGTCTTACGCAATACCGCGTGGCCGTATCCGGGCACCACCTTACCGCTACTGAGTGTCTTGCGAACATAATCAGCAATCTGGTCTTTGGAGGGCGCATCAGTTCCCAGTTCGGCCTGCATCTCATAGATCCACTTGATCACTTCTTGATTAGCCAATCCATGCAAGGGACCTGCAAGTCCATTCATACCTGCCGCATAAGCCAGGTACGGATCGCTTAGAGCAGAGCCCACCAGGTGAGTTGTATGTGCAGATACATTTCCTCCTTCGTGATCGGCATGAATGGTCATGTACAGACGCATCAACTCCTGAAAACTCTCATCGGGATAGCCAAGCATGTGAGCAAAGTTGCCAGCCCAATCAAGTAACCCATTAGGCTGAATATGATCACTGTTCTTGTACTTGCGTCGATAGATATAGGCAGCTATGCGAGGGAGTCTCGACAGCAATACCATGCTGTCATCAAAGGTGGGCAGCCAATATTCTTTTTTATTGATGCCTTCGGCGTAACGCTTTTGAAAATAACTTTCTGTTTGCAAGGCCATCACGCCCACTACGAACATGGTCATAGGATGCGTGTGCAGTGGAAGTGCATCGATAGCCTCAAAAACGTGTGAAGGCACGTGACTGCGTCGCTGCAATATATTGGTGACATGACTGGCCTCTTCTTCGGTGGGCAACTCCCCAATCAGCATCAAGTAGAATAATCCCTCGGGCAAGGGCTCTTGCCCACCGGGAGCCTTGGGTAATTTCTGTTGCAACTCAGGAATGGAATATCCCCTAAACCGGATACCCTCTTGGGCATCGAGCAAAGAAGTTTCGGTAACCAGACCAGTCATACCCCGCATTCCCTGGTATACTTGTGAGAGCTGTACTTCACCAATCACTTTGTTACCGTGCTCTTTTAACAAGTCTTTAATCTCTACACTTAACGCATCGGCCTTAGCCTTAAACCGGTCTTTAATAATTCCCATATGACAATTTTTTGAAAAGGCGTCCTAAAAGATGGTGCAAAATTAGGCGAAGCCCACTCCTATAACAAAAATTAAGCGGGGAAGTTTTTACTTCGGCGTATTTCGATACATACGAAAGGCGACAACCGAAAAAACCAGGTTGGGAAGCCACGCCGCCAATAGCGGGGGCAGGTCGCCTTTGGTGGCAAATACGGTCGAAAAACGGTCCGAAATAATAAAGACCGAGGCAATAATGATTCCCAGAGCCAGGTGCATCCCGCTCCCCCCACGGGTTTTACGCGTGGCGATGATTACCCCAATAAGTGTAAGCAATAAAACACTGAATGCTCCCGAGGTGCGTCGGTATCTTTCGACCCGCATGGCATTGAGGCCCTCGGTGCCCCGCAACTCCTCGCGCCGAATAAAGCGGCTTAGCTCGGGGGTAGTCAATTTATCTTTCAGGTAATCATCCCGACGAAGCTCTTCGGGCAGCACATTCAACGATAACAACATCGTATCGTAGGGAATCATTCTTTCCCCCATGCTATCGAGGTGGCGTTCAGTAACTCTATAGAGCTTCCATTTTTTAGAAAGCGTATCCCACACAATACTTTCTGCTCGCAGATTGTAAACAAGTCGATCGCCACTGATACGCTCTACAAAAAGACCGCGGGCCGATTTCGAAATAGTGTCATAATCGCGAATACCCACAAAGGTGTTACTATCGGTGCGCAGGTAAAAACAAGCGGCACAATTACCGTAATAAATATTCTTGGAAGGATCGTTTCTGTCGAGGTAATTGGCCTGAAAGGTACTGCGTACAATATTTGCCTTGGGAATCCAATATCGATTGCCCACCCACCATAAGGTGGCCAGCAATAAGCCACCCACCCAGTAAGGCCGTAGCAAACGGAAATACGGGGTACCGCTGCTTAAAATGGCAATAATCTCCGACTGCGTAGCCATTTTGGAGGTAAAAAAAATAACCGCGATAAAAACGAACAACGGAAAAAGTAGACTCCAGATATGAGGGATAAATCCAATGTAATACTGATTGAACAACTCACGCGAGGTAAGCCCCGACTTAACGAAATCGTCGGTCTTCTCACTGATATCGACGGCTACGGCCACCACGGTAAAGAGCAGCATACAGAATAGAAAAGTGACCAGAAACTTCTTGAGTATGTACCAGTCTAACTTCTGCATGCGCCAAAAATAGTTTAAAAAAAATGGAGCCGTTATTAAAATGACGCCTTAACAACGCTGCTGGAGGCGGGCCACCATCGTGGACTTCCAGACCGAAAAATCTCCCGCAATTATATGAGCACGGGCCTGCCGCATCAACCACTGATAAAAACACAAATTGTGAATACTGGCCAGGGTGTATCCCAGTATTTCTTTTGACTTGATGAGATGTCGTAGATAGGCCCTCGAATATGTCTCACTCACCACAGAATCGATATTGCGATCGAGTGGCGAGAAGTCATTTTCCCATTTTTTATTATCAATATTAACGACACCCTCGCTGGTAAATAGCATCGCATTGCGCCCGTTGCGGGTAGGCATTACACAATCGAACATATCTACCCCTAGTGCTACACACTCCAGTAAATTCCAGGGCGTACCTACCCCCATCAGGTAACGAGGCCGGTCAACAGGCAGGTGTTCGCAACACCATCCGCAGATATCATATAGTTGTGCTTCGGGCTCTCCTACGCTTAATCCTCCTATTGCATAACCAGCCGTGTCCTTGGAGCGAACATACTCGCAAGAAAGTTTACGCAGATCACGATACACACCTCCTTGCACAATAGGAAAAAGATGTTGGGTATGTCCGTAACGATCCGGGGTTTCGTTAAAGCGAGCTAGGCAACGATCCAGCCAGCGGTGGGTCAGCTCCATAGATTTTAGAGCATAGGTGTGGTCGCTGTCGGCAGCCGGGCACTCGTCGAAGGCCATCATAATATCAGCCCCGATGATTCGCTGTATATCCATGACCGACTCGGGCGTAAATAAATGAGTGCTGCCATCGATATGAGAGCGAAAAGTAACCCCCTCTTCGGAGATCTTGCGCGTACCAGACAACGAGAAGACCTGGTAGCCGCCACTATCGGTGAGCAAGTTGCGGTTCCACCCCATGAAACGGTGGAGCCCGCCGGCCGCTTCCATTACCTCGAGACCTGGACGTAAATAGAGATGGTAGGTATTCCCCAAAATAATAGGGGCATTGACATCTTGTTGGAGTTGTTGCTGCGTAAGTGCTTTGACCGTACCGGCCGTACCCACCGGCATAAAAACCGGAGTTGGAATTGGGCCATGGTCGGTAGTTAACATGCCCGCACGGGCAGTGGTTGATGCATCTGTTTTTTCTACTTGAAATCGCAAGGCAGCCATACGAGTGCAAGATACAAGTATCTTATTATCTTCGCCCCCATGTTGATGGCCAACTGGAGCAGTATTCTCCTTATTGTTTTTGGATGTGTAGCGTGTATCCAACTTTTTTATTACGGCTGGTTCTTTAGCCGCGTTGCTTTTTATCGTCCTGCACCCCGTACCCGTCATTTTCAGCACCCGGTATCGGTTATTATCTGTGCTCGCGACGAAGACGAAAATCTGGCGCGCAATTTGCCAGGTGTACTGGTACAACACTATCCCAGCACCAAAGAGGTCATCGTTGTCAATGATAATTCGACCGACGATTCAAAATACATTTTGCAAGAACTCAAAAAAACGTTCAAGCACTTGCAGGTGGTCGAATTACAGCAAGAGGCCAAACTCATCAGTGGAAAAAAATATCCACTTTCCATTGGTATTCGCGAGGCCAAGCACGAGATCTTACTGCTCACCGACTCCGATTGTGTACCTGCTAGCGAGCATTGGATGCAAAAGATGCAAGATGCTTACGCAGAAGGCACCGAGATTGTATTGGGGTACGGAGCGTATCACAAAACAAAAGGATTACTCAATAAGCTGATTCGATTCGAGACCTTTCACACAGCCTTGCAATATCTCTCGTACGCGCTGGCAGGTATTCCCTACATGGGCGTAGGACGCAATCTTTCTTATAGAAAAGATCTCTTTTTGCGCAACAAGGGGTTCTCGGCCATCAACCATATTCCCAGCGGAGACGACGATCTGTTTATCAACCGGGTGGCCACTCCCCACAATACCGCCGTAGTGATCGATGCCGAGGCTATCACCCGATCGATCCCCAAGACCACCTGGGCTGGTTGGCTTAAACAAAAGTCCAGACACTATACCACGGCCAAATACTACAAACCCTTGCACTCGTTTCTGCTAGGCCTCTACTTTATTACCCAGTTCGCTTTTTATCCGTTGCTAGTGGTAACACTGCTACTCTGCCCCTGGCCCTACGTAGCAGCCATCGCCGGTACTAAACTTATCTGGCAAGCGGTGGTACTCTACCGAGCTATGAGTAAGCTCGACGAAAAAGATCTCTGGCCCTGGTTCATCATTTTAGATATGTGGATGTTCTTCTACTACCTCCTCTTTTTTCCTGCTCTATGGAGAAGGCCTGCCAAAAGCTGGAATTAACCCATGAGTACATTGCCCCCAAACGGAAGTGCAGGCGTAGCGCTCATCGAAAAATACTTCGATGAATTTACGCAGCTACAACGGCAACAATACGAGCAACTGGAACCTTTGTACAGAGAGTGGAACGAAAAGATCAATGTGATATCTCGTAAGGATATTGATGCGCTCTACGAAAAACATGTTTTACACTCGCTCAGCATCGCAGCTAATTTCTCGTTTGCCAAGGGAACTTCTATTCTCGATCTGGGTACCGGAGGCGGATTTCCGGGATTACCATTGGCGATATACTTTCCAACCGTACATTTTCATTTGGTCGATAGCATTGCTAAGAAACTAAAAGTGGTGCAAGCCATTGCCGACGCATTGGGGCTGCAAAATCTAACCGTGCAACACACCCGTGCAGAAGAAATAAAACAACGGCAATTCGATTATGTTGTATCACGTGCCGTAGCTCCACTGGGCGATTTGTGGCGCTGGAGCAAACACCTCATTCGTACCCGATCTGCGGTGCCAGGCAACAGCGCCCCCACGGGTCTGATTTGCCTAAAGGGTGGAGATCTGGCGCTCGAGATTCAGCAAAGTGGAACGCGACCGCACATGGTAGACATTCATACTATGTTCGCCGAAGAATTCTTTCGCGAAAAATACCTGCTGTTTGTGGAGAGGTAGACGAACCCAAATTATTGCAACGGTTTCGAAGGAGACCAATCGAGCTTTAACACATTATTCTTGCGATCAATATCGGCCAACCGCTGCGAAGCATCGATCTCTACCTGTCGAATGTCGGTCAATTTTCTAGGCGTGCTCACCACGTAGGTGGCATGCGTCCACTTCCAGGCAGGATAGAGTATAGGCAGTATGGCACTGTCTTCTGCCGGTTTCTGACCATACATGAGATCGAGGGGCACATAATGCAATTCGCGGGTACCGTCATTGAAAGTAAGATGAAGATCAATGGGCATAGGCAATAGCCCCACACGCTTGATGCGAACCTGTGTGCGACCACTCTCTTCCCACACGCTGTCTATGGCATAGTCGATTGTTTTGGTCGAATGAACCCAATAATCCTTGTACCAATCGAGTTCAAGACTGCTTCTTTTTTCGGCCACACGTATAAAATCGCTCGACGTAGGATGACGAAACTTGTATTGCTGATAGTAATCGAGTAAAATCTGATCACGGACTGCAGCACCCACTATGTAGCCCAGCTGTTCCATAAAAACAGCCCCTTTCGAATACACAGCAGCCGAATAGGCGGCATTGGTATTGTAATGATCGGCATGGGTCGTAAGTGGCTCTTCTCTTCCACTCTTGGCGAGCGACACATATCCGCGGTACGATCCGGCCTGAGCAAATCCCGTATCTGCCGTTAAAAATGCGCTAATACGGTCTTCGGTATAACTGGTAAACCCTTCGTCCATCCATCCATACAGAGACTCATTAGTAGCCAGCACACCCTGATACCAGCTGTGCATCCACTCATGCAACCAGGCGCCAGGACCAATCAATAGCGTAGACATAGGATACTCCATGCCACCATCTCCTCCATGAATAAACGAATACTGTTTGTACGGATATGCGCCAAAATGCTTTTCGATAAAGGGCAATGCTCTTTGTGCATCGACCAAGATCTTCTCCCATTCTTCGGCTTTTACATTGGTAGGCTTATAAAGAAGATGAAGCGTAAGTTCTTGCTGAGCTACGCCTCCATTTCGGGCAGCGGGAATACTATCGCGCAGTTTTATGGAGCGATGAACATAATCAGGATCGGCAGCCCACATAAAATCATGTACTTGCGGGGCATAAAAATGCCAAGTAAGTTCATCTCCTGCCGGTCTTGTTACTGTTGAGCCGGGCTTCTCGTAACCATGTCCGATTTGTTGTGGGTTCTGTAAGTAGCCCGTTCCTCCTACCACATAATTTTTATCGAGGGTAATACGCACGTCAAAATTTCCCCAAATGCCGTAAAACTCGCGACCTACGTACGGATTGGGATGCCATCCATCCTGGTCGTAGGCACAAAGCTTAGGATACCACTGGCTCATGGAATAACGCACTTTAGTGGTGGCATTATCACGCCCGCTTCTTCTGATCTGCAAAGGCACTTGACCTTCAAAAGCCAGATCGAGCATCACTTTTGATTTGGGTAAGATGGGTTTGTCTAGAATAACCTCTAAGATCGTCTCGTGGGTTTGCAGCTGTTGGAGGCGACCATTCATTTTTAACCATAAAACTTTTTGCTCGCCAATCTCATCGGGCTTTAACTGCACAATACGATCCTTGACGCGATTGTCCCAATCGACACCGCGACCCACCTGAATAGTGCCCTGCCGGCGACTGCGCGTATCCATCATACTACCGGGCTGAAAAGCGTTAAAATAAAGATGATAATAAAGCTTCTTGAGCGTATCGGGCGAGTTATTCCAATATTCCAATTGCTGGGTACCTGCAAAGCGGTTGGTCTGCACATTCAGCTTTACATCCATTTTGTAGTGTACGCGTTGCTGCCAGCCACTACCTTGGGCAATAGCTTGAAAAAACAACATTGTACAAAACATCGTCAACCAAGAGATCCGTTGCATGATTTTTAGTTTAAGATTTATACATCAAGACCGGCTATGACCAGCACGATCTCTCCTTTTACTTTTTTGCCCGCAAAATGGGTTAGACACTCGCGAAGCGTACCCCGAAATTGCTCCTCAAAAAGTTTGGTCAGCTCACGACTAACACTACAACGCCTTTCTTCTCCAAATACAAGACAAAACTCCTCCAGCGTTTTGCACAACCGCATGGGCGATTCATAAAAAACCAAGGTACGAGTCTCGGTCGCTAACTGCTTGAGTAAGGTTTGCCTTCCTTTTTTCAACGGCAGAAATCCTTCGAAGCAAAATCGGTTCGAGGGAATACCGCTGTTAACCAAGGCCGGAACAAATGCGGTAGCACCAGGCAAGGTCTCAATAGCTAGTCCGGCCTGTATGCAAGCCCGCACGAGTAAAAAGGCTGGATCGGAAATGCCTGGAGTACCCGCGTCGGTAACAAGCGCCATAACCGTACCCGATGAGAGCTGTTGCACGAGTTGAGGCACCAACTTGTGCTCATTATGCTGATGATACGCCGTAACAGGCTGTTGTATTTGGTAATGTTGTAACAGCACACCTGTTGTGCGGGTATCCTCTGCCAAAATCAAATCGACAGTGCGTAATACATCGAGTGCACGCAGAGTAATATCTTTTAAATTCCCAATGGGAGTAGGTACCAGGTATAGCGAGGGAACCGGTCGGCTAACTTCGGCACCTTTTACAAGGTCATTGGCTATATCGGCAGCTGCTTTTTGCAACTAATAATGGATTGGTGAGCGTAACGATCAGGCGGGCCGACAGTCCAGCTCAAAATACTCCATTACGGGATTGGCGAGCAACTTCTCGGCCGCTGTACGCGCTAGTTCTTTAGCTTGATCGACCGAGTCGGCTGTAACCTGTACCGTAATGTTTTTTCCGACACGTACATCTTGTATGGCAGATAGCCCCAAATTAGCAAGCCCTCCCAAGACGGCTTTTCCCTGCGGATCGAGCAACTCTTTTAAGGGCATCACTTTAATCTCGACGGTATAGGTCATGCAAGTTTATTTTTAAAGAGCAAAGATAAGAGAACGTATAGGATGATGATAAGCGGAAGTGCCAGCCATTGTAACAACACCACCGATAGCACCGATAGGGCAATCAGCAAATAACGAGGTCGGTTGGCGGCCCAAGAAAAAGAAGAGAACTTAAGTGTCAGCAAGGGAATGCGAGAAACCATCAAAAAACAAAGCAATCCAATCACCGCATATAAAAAGTAGGCGTTCAGTAATAGCGAAACAACCCAAGCCAACTCTACATTCCAGTACACCACCGGCAAAGAGGCTACGAATAAACCAGCAGCGGGTACTGGAAGGCCGGTGAATACCTGCAACGACTGAGGGGCCAAATTAAAACGAGCCAATCGCCAGGCTGCTGCCAACGGTAAAAAGAAAGCCGGCCATAGTAAGGCCGCATTTAATTCCATCGCAGCTGGATGCTGCGCCCACGACAATCGCAAAAAATGATAGATCAACAAAGCAGGTGCCACACCAAAACTAACCAGATCGGCCAGGGAGTCGAGTTGTTTGCCCATAGCCGAGTCAGCACCAAGAGCACGGGCCAAGAAACCATCCAAAAAATCAACTATGCCAGCTAGCCCAATAAATAACGATGCCATCCAGATCTCTTCGGGAATATCCACATACAAGGCTCCATCGGGACGCGTTGCCACCAGTAGGCCTGATTGCAGACCGCAAGCGATAGCCAGACAGCCAAAAAATAAATTCAGTAGGGTAAAAAAATTAGGAAGCTGCTTAATCATGCGTCATTTTTTCATCAGCGCCTCAATATCGTCGGCGGTGATGGGAATATTTTTCATCAGATCCTTGTTACCATTACGGGTAATCCAAACATTGTTCTCGATACGAATACCCATCTTTTCTTCTTCGATATAAATACCAGGCTCAATAGTAAAGACCATGCCAGCGCGAATGGGATCTGTCTTGGTACCCAGATCGTGCACGTCAATACCTAGGTGATGCGAAATACCATGGTATAGATATTTACGGTATGCTCGGTTTTGCGGGTCTTCGTTCTTGACATCGGATTTGCGCAGCAACCCCAATTTCAAAAATTGCTGGGTGGCCTCCTCTCCAATCTTTTCGGTATAATCCAAAATAGTGATACCCGGACGCAGCAAGCTCTTGGCATAATTATGCAAATGAAGACAAGCATTGTAAACACTGCGTTGCCGCTTGCTGAATTTTCCACTTACCGGAACCGTGCGCGTAAGATCGGCACAATAGCCCCCGTACTCAGCGCCAAAATCCATAAGTAATAATTCGCCAGCCAAACAAGGCTGGTTATTAGAAACATAATGCAGCGTTCGCGCCCTGTCGCCACTGGCAATAATACTTCCGTAGGCTGGGCCGGTAGCACGCTGGCTTAAGAATGAGTGAAAAATCTCTGCTTCGACCTCGTACTCCATTACGCCGGGCTTAATAAAGGAGAGTAACCTGCGAAATGTATGCTCTGTAATATCTATGGCCTGCTGAATAACGGCTACTTCCTCGGCCGATTTAATGGCGCGAAGCTGGTTCATAATCTTAGCCGCACGGCAGTACTGGTGGAGTGGGTAGCGCTGCTGCATCTCGTCTATAAAACGATACTCGCGGGTGCGAAGCCAACTTGACTTTCTGTCGTTTTCGTTGCTATCCAGACAAATCGTATCGGCCAGGTGAACCCATACGGGCAGTAAAGCGTCTAGCTGATCGAGCCATACAATGGTGTTAATGCCACTGATGGCTTGTGCCTCGGCCACCCGCAATCGCTTTCCATCCCATTTCTCTTTGAGCTCATTGGGACGTTCCAAGACCAACACCTCTCGGTAACGAGCATCGGGATGATCAGGAAAGAGAATCACCATACTATCTTCTTGCTCAATACCAGAGAGCCAGTACAGGTCACTATTCTGCTTAAAAGAATGTAAGGCATCTCCGTTAGAGGGAAATGCGTCGTTGCTTACAAAGATGGCAATAGAGCGGGCGGGCAACTGCGCTACAAAACGAGCGCGGTTTTTAATAAACAACTCCGCGTTGAGACGATGGTATTTCATGGCAACCAATAATTAGAATAGTCCGTACAAGGCCGCATCGACCTTAGTGATAATATCGCCCAGGTCTTCTTCTCGTTCGGCGAATTTATTTTTGTCGACATCCACCACTAGCAGTTTCCCCTCCTTATACTCCCCAATCCACTTATTGTAATATTCATTGAGTTTCTTGAGGTAATCGAGGCGAATATTTTCTTCGTAGTCGCGCCCTCGCTTCTGAATCTGACCTACCAGGGTAGGCACAGAGGCCTGCAGATAAATAAGCAAATCCGGAGGTTGTACCAGCGATTTGAGCGTCTGAAAAAAATGAAAATAATTATCAAAATCACGCTTACTCATCAAACCCATCTCGTGCAGATTGGGAGCAAAAATGTTAGCGTCTTCGTAAATAGTACGGTCTTGAATAACCGTCTCTGTACCCTGCTGGATCTCTACCAGCTGACGAAGACGACTGTTCAAAAAATAGATCTGGAGATTAAAGCTCCACCGAGGCATATCCTCATAAAAATCCATCAGATAAGGATTGTGGTCAACATCCTCAAAATGTGGAATCCACTTGTAATGCTTGCTGAGCAACTCGGTGAGCGTAGTCTTACCGGCTCCGATGTTACCGGCCACTGCGATATGCTTGGGTTTTCTTGCTTTTGCCATGCGGGGATGCCAACGAATTGACTTTATTTTTTGAAGGGAGTTAAAATTAGGGAAAATCAATAATACGTAAGCCCCATGGCCTCTTTGACCAATTGCAGGGTTTGCGAAGCGCTCTCGCGGGCTTTTTGTGCGCCGCTGCGCATTACTTTTTGCAAGTAGGCGCTGTCTTGCTGTATTGCAAGGGCCTTTTCGCGAATTGGGGCAATAAACCGAATCATATCGGCCGCTAGCTGCGATTTCATGTCTCCATACCGAATACTGCAATTGTCGTAGGCCATCTCGAACTGGGCCACTGTTTCTGGCAAGCTTACCAATTTCATCAACTGAAACAGATTAACGATGTAATCGGGTTTGGGCATAGCAGGACTGGTTGGACCGCTGTCGGTTTTGGCCCGCATGATCTTTTTTTGGATCAACTCGTCGCTATCAGCCAAGTATAGGGTGGCGTACTGATTCTCACTCTTGCTCATTTTACCGGTACCGTCAAGGGATGGTACTTTTAGTAGCTCCTCCCCAAAATTATAGGCCTGTGGCTCGGGAAACACGTCTCCGTAGCGATGATTAAACCGCTTGACGAAATTGCGAGCCATCTCGAGGTGTTGTTCTTGGTCTTTGCCTACCGGTACCAGGGCGGCTCGGTGCAAGATGATATCGGCGGTTTGTAATACCGGGTAGGTAAGGAGCCCTGCGTTGATATTGTCGGGATGCTGACGCACCTTGTCTTTGAACGTAACGGTTTTCTCCAGCTCGCCTACATAAGCCAGCATATTGAGCAGCAAATAGAGTTCGGCCGTTTCGGGTACATGGCTCTGACAATAGAGAACCGCTTGCTCAGGATCGAGCCCGCAGGCCAAATTCTCTGCCAACACCCGAAATACTTGCTCTTTTAGCAAAGCAGTGTCGGGATGGGTGGTTAATGAGTGCAGATCGGCCACCATAAAAAAGCAATTGTACTCCTGTTGAAGGCGCACATAATTACGCACCGCCCCAAAGTAGTTACCCAGGTGCAAGAACCCGGTGGGACGGATACCGCTCATCACAATTTGCTTCTTCTTGTCCATTGGGGCGAAGATAGCTAAAAGGGATGGGTTATCTTTGTCATCTGAGTCAAAATCAAGCTATGGCAGAAGGCATCATTCACCTGGAGCAGATCAAGAAAAGTTATTTCATGGGCAAACAGGAGTTGCCGGTGCTAAAAGGTCTTTCGCTCGATATCTTCAAGAATGAATACGTTGCATTGATGGGGCCTTCCGGGTCCGGAAAGAGTACCCTTATGAACATCATCGGCTGTCTCGATACGCCTACCGAAGGTCGTTATGTCTTGAACAATAACGATGTGAGCCAAATGGCCGATGATTCGCTGGCCGAGGTACGAAATAAGGAGATCGGATTTGTCTTTCAGCAATTCAATTTATTGCCCCGACTGACCGCCGCGGAAAACGTGGCCTTACCCCTGGTATATGCCGGCATGGGCAAGAAAGAACGTATCGAGAAAGCCATGCAGATGCTAGAAATGGTGCAGCTTACCGATCGCAGCCATCACCGCCCCAATGAATTATCGGGTGGACAGTGTCAGCGGGTAGCCATTGCGCGGGCCCTAGTCAATGACCCCGCGATAATACTGGCTGACGAACCTACCGGTAATCTCGATTCGAAGACCTCGCAAGAAATCATGGATATTTTTGAAGCCATTTATAAGAATGGCAATACCATTGTTATAGTGACCCACGAAGAGGATATTGCCAATCACTCCCGCCGAATTGTTCGTCTGCGAGACGGGGTCATCGAGACCGACCAACGCAACCCGAAATTCACTAAAGGTTAAACAAGAAATTTTTAGGGATAGCCGAACCTTCGCGGGGAGGCATTGTTACGTTATTTTGCACACTTAATTCGCAAATAACCAATTGGCATGGCCCTGAAGATCTACACAAAAACCGGAGACGATGGTACTACCTCACTAATCGGTGGCACTAAAGTTCCCAAATCGCATTTTCGCATCGAGGCATATGGCACCGTCGATGAACTTAATTCTTATGTTGGACTATGCCGCGACCTGCTTACCGATGCCACCTCGGTGCAGCTTTTGGCCGAGATTCAAGACCGGCTTTTTACCATCGGCTCGTCGCTGGCCTGTGACGCCGAAAAAGAACCCGGCATGGCCCTACCCGATCTGGTAGAAGATGACATTCGCCTACTCGAAAAAGAGATCGACCGCATGACTGAGCTGTTACCCGAAATGAAATATTTTATCTTACCCGGCGGTGCCGCAGTCGTTTCTCATCTTCATGTTCTTCGCTGCATTTGCAGAAGGGCCGAACGCTGTTGTGTGCGGATGCAATACGAGGGACTCTCTGTCAATGAGCGAGTCGTTAAGTATCTCAATCGTCTGAGCGACTATATTTTCGTACTGGCCCGTTACACAGGTCAACAATTGGGAGTAAAGGATAATTGCTGGAGACCTCGCCTTAGCTAGTATCAAGAAAGCATTCCGTCGCGCATGGTCCAAACCCGATCACATTGTCGGGCCAATTCTTCGTTGTGGGTCACTATTAAAAATGTCTGCCCTATCTCGTCGCGCAACCTAAAAAAAAGTTGATGTAACTCTCGGGCATTGATAGAATCGAGATTGCCGCTGGGCTCATCGGCCAACACCACTGCTGGCTGGTTGATGAGGGCGCGGGCTACGGCTACTCGTTGTTGTTCGCCCCCCGAGAGTTGGGCGGGTTTATGATCGAGACGGTGAGAGAGCCCCAATTTATCGAGTAGTCGGGTTGCCTCTGTTCGAACAACCGCCTTGGAGCGACCGGCCAGCCAGCCCGGTATGGCAACATTTTCGAGCGCACTAAACTCAGGCAGTAAGTGATGAAATTGAAAGACAAATCCAATGTGATGATTTCTAAATGCGGCAAGCTTTTTAGGGCTTAACCCCAGCACATCGGTGCCGTTGATCAATACCTGCCCTTGGTCGGGGCGATCGAGGGTGCCCAGCACATGAAGTAAGGTGCTTTTTCCGCAACCGGAGGGGCCTACAATGGCCGCCACCTGGCTTTTTTGCACCTCAAGGGTGAGACCCCTGAGAATATCAAGCTCTCCGTGACGTTTATAAATGGTAATTCCGCTTAACAAATCACTACTGAATAGGATTCGAAGCTATAAAAAAAATCAAGCCCCGGATCAGAAAGAACCAAGGTTATTTGGAAAATTCGTCAATCCCTTTACATTTGCGCAAAAATAGACCTCGATTACCTACTAAACGTATCCGTATGTTCTGGACCTTAGAACTGGCCTCTTACCTCGAAGACGCACCTTGGCCTGCCACCAAAGACGAATTGATAGATTACTCCATTCGCTCGGGAGCTCCCATTGAAGTAGTCGAGAATTTACAGGAACTCGAAGACGAAGGAGATGTCTACGAAACGATCGAAGACATTTGGCCCGATTATCCTACCCAAGACGATTTCTTGTTTAACGAAGACGAGTACTGATTACTGCTACGATTAGGGTGTTCCCATTTTGTCAATTACCTGCTGCGTAACACCCGTAAAGCTGAATCCGCCGTCGTGAAAAAGATTCTGCATGGTTACATAGCGGGTCATATCACTAAACAGCGTAACACAATAATTGGCGCAATCGGCAGACCCTGCATTACCCAATGGGCTCATGGCCTCGGCATAATTTAAAAATCCGTCAAATCCTTTAACCCCACTTCCCGCCGTAGTCGGCGTGGGTGACTGCGAGATTGTATTGACACGAACTTTTCGTTTAACTCCGTAATGATAACCAAAACTGCGAGTTACACTTTCTAAGAGTGCTTTGGCATCGGCCATCTCGTTGTAATCTGGAAACACACGCTGAGCCGCGATATAGCTGAGCGCTACCACACTACCCCATTCGCTGATTGCATCTAGATCCCAGGCCGTACGCAACACACGGTGCAGGCTCATGGCCGAGATATCGAGGGTCTTGCCATTCCATTCATAGTTCATCTCGGTATAATGCTTGCCTTTACGAACATTCAGGCTCATTCCAATGGAGTGCAGTACAAAATCGATCTTTCCACCGAAGTGCTCCATCGATTTCTCGAATAGATTCTTTAGGTCTTCCATATTGGTCACATCAGCTCCAATTACCGGGGCGTTGCCGCATAGGGCAGACAGTTTGTTGATCTCTCCCATACGCAGCGCCACGGGCGCGTTGGTCAGTACTAATTGAGCGCCCTCTTCGTAACAACGAAGGGCTGTTTTCCAGGCAATGGAACGCTCGTCTAGCGCACCAAAAATGATTCCCTTTTTTCCTTTGAGCAACAAATGAGCCATAGTGGTTGATTTTCGCGGGTAAAAATAAGTACTTATTTTTTGACGGCTTCTCACTAACGAATGTTATTGACTTTTGGAGCTATATTTACAAAAGGGCCTTTTTAACCTAAGCTGATGATGCCGCTACAGACAGTCATTACCGGAACGGGGTGTTTTATTCCTCCTGTTATAAAAGCCAACGACGACTTTGTGCAACAGGCTTTTTATGGAGAAGAGGGCAGCCCCATTGAGGCGCCCGGACAAGAGATTGTGCTAAAATTTCAAGACATCACCGGAATTGAAGAAAGAAGATATGCCGGCGAACAGATGACCTCTTCTGACATGGCCATCGAAGCCGCCAAAAGAGCCATCGCCGATAGCGGGATCGATCCGGAAACACTCGATCAGCTTATTGTCGCACACAATTTCGGCAATGTTATCAGCCACACCGTACAAAGTGATGCGGTACCCTCTCTGGCTAGCCGGGTTAAACATGCCTTGGCTATCCGCAATCCCAATTGCGTAGCGTACGACATCTTGTTCGGTTGTCCTGGATGGCTGCAAGGTGTTATTCAGTCCGACGCCTTCATCAAAGCAGGCGTAGCAAAAAAAACATTGGTGATCGGGACCGAAACACTTAGCCGCGTGATTGATGCCTACGACCGAGACAGCATGATCTTTTCTGACGGAGCCGGAGCCGCCGTGCTCGAAGCAAGACCCAGCGAGCCGAATGGTCCAGGCATCATGGCCTGCAGCGTGCAAAGTCATTGTACCGAAGAAGCCTATTATATTTCGTTTGGAAAAAGTAATCGACCCGAAGCCGATCCCAAGGTGCGGTACATCAAAATGAAGGGTCGTAAAGTATATGAATACGCCATGCAACAGGTGCCTGCAGCCATGAAAGATTGTCTCGATAAAGCGGGCGTACCCATCGAATCGGTCAAAAAAGTATTTCTGCACCAGGCCAACGAAAAAATGGACGAGGGCATCATCAAGCGTCTCTATAAATTGTATGGAAAAAAAGAGTTGCCCGAGCACGTAATGCCCATGAATATCCACAAGCTGGGTAACAGCTCGGTGGCTACGATCCCCACGCTATTCGATATGGTCAAAAAAGGCCACTGGGATGTACACGACCTAAAAGCCGGCGACATTGTGCTGTTTGCATCGGTAGGAGCGGGCATGAACATCAATGCAGTTTGTTATCGAATGTAGCCCTGCAGCTACTGCCTTTCCTTTATCTTCGCAAACAGTAAATTAGCAGAGAGAACATGATCCTTTCTTACCAATGGCTATCCGATTATTTACCCGCCCCTGTTCCGGTAGAGGAGCTCAGTGAGATACTTACCTCCATAGGGTTAGAAGTAGAGCGTGTCGCTGCGTACGAAGAAGTAAAAGGAGGATTAAAAGGCTTATTGATCGGCGAGATCATGGCCACCGAAAAACATCCTAATGCCGATAAACTCACGCTTACAAAAGTGAATGTCGGTGCAGCGAATCTGTTATCCATTGTATGCGGCGCTCCTAATGTGGCGGTCGGACAAAAAGTAGTAGTAGCTCCGGTAGGAGCCACCATCTATCCGCTTAATGCCGCTCCGTTGACAATGAAAAATGCCCGGATTAGAGGAGAGGAGAGTCAGGGTATGATCTGCGCAGAAGACGAGATCGGTTTGGGCGATTCGCATGCAGGCATCTTGGTATTGCCTTCTAGCGCTACTATCGGCATGAGTGCAGCTGATTTTTTTGCCCCTTATGAGGACACGATCATCGAAATTGGGCTTACCCCCAACCGAATGGATGCCATGAGTCACTGGGGCGTAGCACGCGATGTGTGTGCTTACTTAAATCATCATCACCAAAAAAATTGGCAGCCCAAATGGCCCGCGGTGGCAAGCTTCTCCGCTTCGTTGCCTTCCTCTGCTATAGAAGTCATCATCGAAAATACGAAAGCATGCCCCCGCTATAGCGGACTCTGCATTGACCATATTCAACCAGGCCCCTCGCCACGATGGATGCAGCAACGACTTAAGGCCATCGGGGTCAAACCCATCAATAACATAGTAGACATCACCAACTATGTGCTGCACGAAACCGGGCAACCCCTTCATGCATTCGACCGTGCCGCCATTGCGGGAGATCGGATCGTGGTGCGCAACGTACCCGACCAAACATCTTTTGTAACGCTCGACACAGTAACACGAACCCTCAGTGCCGACGATCTAATGATCTGCAACAGTCGCGAGCCTATGTGTATCGCAGGCGTATATGGCGGGCTAGAAAGCGGTGTTAGCAGTACCACTAAAGATCTTTTTTTAGAGAGCGCTTTTTTCGATCCCATTAGCATTCGTAAAACTTCATTTAGCCACCAGCTGCGTACCGACGCAGCCACCCGCTTCGAAAAAGGAACCGACATAAGTGCAACCATCCCGGTTTTGCAACGAGCAGCCTACTTGATAGCTGACATCGCCGGCGGAACCATAAGTAATGCCCCTGTTGATTGCTATCCTGCGCCGCTTGCCAATATGACCGTTTCACTCAGCTGGTCTTATCTAAAAAAGATCAGTGGTAAGGAATATGCACCTGCAGCCGCCACCGGCATTTTACAGAGTTTAGGATTTGTTATCAAGACGACTGATACGAATGGTATTACCGTACAAGTTCCTCCTCATAAACCCGATATTACCCTGGCCGCCGATCTAGTAGAGGAAATCTTGCGTATAGATGGTTTGGATAATATTTCTATTCCTACCACCATCACTATTTCTCCCGCTGTAGAGCAACCTTCTTATTTGCACAAAGAGAACCTGCGGGAAAAAATATCGGATCGACTGGCCGGAATGGGCTATCACGAGATAATGACTAATTCGATCACTAACAGCGCCTACTTTCCCGAGCAGGGCGAAGCACTGGTCACGATGATCAATAGCCTAAGTGCAGAACTCAATGCCCTTCGGGCCACGTTATTGCCTACGGCGCTCGAAGTGGTAAGCCATAACCTCAATCATCGCAATCTCGATCTTCGCCTTTTTGAATTTGGAACCATTTACGCTAAATCAACAAAAGGAAACTACCAAGAAGAACCCCGACTTTGCCTGGTGCTGAGCGGACAAAAAAAGGCTACCCATTGGCAGGAGCCTAGTGGCGCGGTGGACCTATTTACACTCAAGGGTGTGGTAGAGCATGTCTTTGCAGCAACGGGGCTTACGGTATCATCGGTACCCGGCAAACATCCGCAATTGCAGCAAACCCTTAGCTGGCAATTACAAGGTGAGTCATTGGGGGCAGGAGGATTGGTAACACCAAGCACCGCCCGCTCCTTTGGAATCAAACAGCCGGTGTATTATGCCGAACTCAACTGGAAAGCAATAGCGGCACTAGCAGCAGCAGAACCCATCAAGGTGCAGGAACTACCTCGGTTTCCCTCGGTCGAAAGGGACCTTGCCCTGGTGGTGGCCGCTACCCTCCCCTGGCAATTGATTCAGGAATGTCTGCAAAAGATCCGGATTAAAACGCTGCGGGATATCAAAGTCTTTGATATATTCGAGAGCGATAAGTTGGGTGCCGGCAAAAAATCGATTGCCATCAATCTAACCTTCTCGGATCCTGAAAAAACGCTTACGGATAAAGAGATCGAAAGCTGGATGAACAACATTATCAAGACCCTCGAAAAAGAACTCGAGGCCACGGTAAGAAAATGAGTAACACAGCAGACATTCAACGAATCAAGCAAAAACTAAAGCAGCTGATCGAGCAGCAGCATGCCCTGCAAAACGAAAAACGGCGCTTAACAGACGAAATAGAAAAGTTAAAAGGAGCACTGACTGATCAGCGTTCACAAAATCAAGGACTGACTGACCAACTTTCTGCGGCCATGGTAAGAACAACGGGGTTGAGTCAAGAAGAAAAGTCTGCCATCGAAAAAAAGATCAATCATTACATAAAAGAAATTGACCGCTGTATTAGTCAGCTGGGCAATTAAGTCACATGAGCGAAGAACTGATACCTATAGCAGCCCAGGTCGGTGACCGCACTTACCGAATTAAGGTAGAGCCCAAAAACGAAGCACTGGTGCTTCGGACTCTTCAACAGATCAATCAAAAACTGCTGGAGTTCAAGACCAACTTTGCTGGCAAGGATATGCAGGATTATCTGGCTATGACTATCCTTTGGTATGCCACCCAACCCGCTACGCCTGCCGATGCAGCCGCTACCACCGAGACTGCCAGTGCTGCCTTAGACGCTGCTCAAAATGAGGCCCTACTAAAAGAGCTGCAATTACTTGAACAGCTGATCGATGCCGAAATTAACAAGCGCTAAGGGGCACGACCCATTTTTTTCGTACCTTTACCTGACTATTGTTACCAGACCCCCACGCTTGCAAAGGGTCTCCAAAACAAGTATTGTGAACCCCCTAAACCTAAACATCAATGGACCCCAATATACTGTACGCCCTTATAGGCGTATTCGCCGGAGCAATTGGCCTCCTGGCAGGCCGTGTCATCTTTGGCAAAGCCAGTGACAAAAAAGTTCAAGAAGCAGAAATTCAGGCACAGACCATTCTCAAAGAAGCCGAACTAAGGGCCGAGACCGTTCGTAAAGAAAAAGAGCTCGAAGCCAAAGAAAAATTCGTGCAACTAAAGGCCGCTCATGAGAGAGAAACCCTTGAGCGCAACAAAAAGACCAATGACGCTGAGAACCGCATTCGCCAAAAAGAGCAATCGGTTAACCAAAAAGAAAATAACCTCGATAAACAGATCAAGGAGAATGAGGCCATCAAAGAAAACCTCAATCGTCAGATCGAGCTGGTCAACATCAAACGAAGCGAATACGAGAAGCACCAAGAAGAACATGTTCGTCGTTTAGAGAAGATTGCGAACCTATCTGCCGAGGATGCCCGCAATCAACTACTCGAAAGTCTCAAGAGCGAAGTGCAGACCCGTGCGCTGGCCTTGCAGCAAGAGATTATCGAAGAGGCCAAGCAAAAGGCCGGTAAAGAGGCGCGTAAGATCGTTATTCAAACTATCCAACGTACGGCTGCAGAGCAAGCCATCGAGAACTCCATTACTGTGTTTAACCTCGAAAGTGACGAGATCAAAGGACAGATCATTGGTCGTGAGGGTCGCAACATTCGGGCCATAGAGGCCGCGACCGGTGTGGACCTAATCGTAGACGATACCCCCGAAGCTATTTTGCTGTCAAGTTTTGATCCCTTGCGTCGCGAGATTGCCCGTCTTAGTTTACAACGACTGGTAAGCGATGGCCGTATCCACCCGGCCCGTATCGAAGAGGTGGTCGAAAAGACCCGCAAGCAAATCGAAGAGCAAGTAATGGAGATCGGAGAGCGTACCGTGATTGAGCTGGGAATACACGGCTTGCATAAAGAACTGGTCCGTATGGTCGGAAGAATGCGCTTCCGTTCTTCTTATGGACAAAATCTGTTGATGCACAGCCGTGAGACCGCGAACCTTTGTGCGACCATGGCAGCCGAGCTTGGACTCAACCCCAAACTGGCAAAGAGAGCGGGCCTGCTGCACGATATTGGTAAAGTACCCGACGAAGAAAGTGAACTGAGCCATGCCCTGCTCGGCGCCAAACTGGCCGAGAAATACGGAGAAAACCCTGCCGTAGTCAATGCCATTGCCGCCCACCACGACGAAGTTGAAATGCAATTCGTAATCTCTCCTATCATTCAGGCCTGCGATGCTATTAGTGGCGCACGCCCCGGTGCCCGCAGAGAGATTATGCAGCAATACCTGCAACGAATCAAAGACCTCGAAAACCTCGCGATGGGATATAACGGTGTCGAGAAAGCCTATGCCATTCAAGCCGGACGTGAGCTGCGCGTTATTGTGGAGGCCGAAAAAGTTAGCGACCAAGATTCGGACCGCCTCTCGTTCGAGATTGCTCAAAAGATCCAGACAGAAATGACCTTTCCCGGTCAAATTAAAGTCACCGTGATCCGCGAAAAACGAGCCGTAAACGTTGCTCGCTAGGCATCCCCTTGGCGAACTGCTATTACTGATTGACCTACAGCCCATTGTAATCCAATGGGCTTTTTTTTAATAGCTGGTTTTTTACCGCTTTCCGGTTTGGGCATTCCGTGAAACTTCCCTACCTTTGCCTCCCCTTAAATCATTGGATCATGAACGCTATAGCTTACGTACACGAACAACTGACCGCTAAAAAGCAGTTTCCTGCTTTTAAACCCGGTGATAACATCACGGTAAATTACAAGATCATCGAAGGAAACAAAGAGAGGATCCAGTCCTTTAAAGGGGATGTGATCAAAAAGCAGGGCTCGGGTCATACTGCCAGCTTTACGGTTAGAAAAATTTCTGATGGCGTAGGGGTAGAAAGAGTATTCCCTTTCTTTTCTCCCAACATCGATTCTATCGAACTTAACAAGACCGGACACGTACGCCGCGCCAAGCTGTTCTATCAGCGTAGCAGAAGCGGTAAGAGTGCCCGTATCCGTGAGAAGCGCATGGCCGTTGCCGAAGGCACCCAAGCATAAGCTATCAACTACTTTATACTTCCCGCAGTACCTTTTACCGTATTGCGGGATTTTTTTGTCTGCAACATCCGCGCAGTTAGTATCTTTACAAGACAATCGACCATTATGACAAATCCTATTTTGCTGGGAATGCTGGGCACCAATGAGATCATCATCATACTTGTGATTGTTTTACTGCTGTTTGGCGGTAAAAAAATTCCCGAGCTGATGAGAGGACTCGGAAAAGGAGTGCGCGAGTTCAACGATGCTAAAAGCAACGTAAAAAGAGAGATTGAAGAAAGCACCAGTGATAATACTCGCTCTGGTAAAGAGTAAGCAGCCCTATACCCTCCTGTTCAGCATCAATCGGGTTGTACTACACATCACTATTGTCTTGCTTGTATCTCTGTTTAGTGCGACACTCGGTACAGCACAATCTACTTTTTCTTCTGGCGCCTCTGCTGTGGCCACACCCCGTGGCTTTACGCAATTATTCCAAAGCACTCCAAAGGCCGATAAGGCTGTAACCCGTTTGCATCCGATGGCCATCAGCTTTGTACAAAGCTATATGGACCGCTATGGAGCCGGCTTACGTAAGATGCGAGATTGGGGTCGCCCTTATTTCGATATGATGGACCAGGTCTTAAGTCAATATGGCCTTCCACCTCAACTCAAATACCTAGCTGTAATTGAATCGGGTCTAAAATCGAATGCGGTTTCGTGGGCAGGCGCCGTGGGGCCCTGGCAATTTATGCCAGCCACCGCCAGACGGTACGGTCTTACAGTTACCCGATCACTCGACCAGCGCACCGACTATATAAAAAGCACCCATGCGGCGGCTGGCTACCTGCGCGATCTCTACAGCGAATTTCAGGATTGGCTATTGGTGATCGCCGCATATAATGGCGGAGAGGGACGCGTGCGTCAGGTGATTCAACGCAGCGGTCAAACCGATTTTTGGAAATTGCAGTACCAACTGCCCACCGAATCAATGAATCATGTAAAAAAGTTCATCGCTACACACTATGTATTCGAAGAGGACGGCAGCGAGACTACATTAAGCAAGCAAGAGAGAGAAAAAAAAGGACCGTCGCAACAGGCGCCGCTCACCGAAGAAGAAAAGAAACAAACCACTACGCTGCTCATTACGGGACGCTATAAACAAGAAGCTATTTTAAAATACACCGAAACAGACCGAGCAGAATTTACACGTTATAACCCCGACTTTGACGAGCAATTATCGACAAAAGGAAGTTATCTATTGCGCCTTTCTCGAGAATGCATGCAAGCCTTTATGGAAAAAAAAGCAGTTATAGCGGCAGAGAGCCTGCAGCTGCTATTACGTGATGCCCGTCAATAATGAAAATTAAATACTAAGGGGGGGGTCAAAAATCCTCTTCTTCGTCATCGAATCCTTTCTCGTCGAAAAGATCTTTGAATTCATCGTCCTCGAATTTGAAATCTTCCTCTTCCTCTTTTTTGCCACCCGTCTTTTTTCCTTTTGATTTCGGAAGATCAAATTCGTCGAAATCGGGATCCCACTCCTCTTCTTGCCCTTCTTCGCTTTTTTCCCAATCGTCATTGAGCTCCTCGTTATCCGTCTCTTCGTCGTCTTGCTCTTTTTTCTTACTCTTGGTAGATTCCTTTTTCTCGGACGAGCGAGCGGAATCCTTTACAGACTTAGAGGTAGTTTTTGCAGACTTTTCAGGTTTAGTAGCCATAGCTGAACCGGATTAGTAATGTAAATTTTCGGCGAAGTTTTTAAACCGCCAAATTTTAAAAACATTTTTTTAGTACGTGATGGAAGGGATATCATGGCACAACCACTAATTGGTCGCGGCCGGGTCCATTCGAAATGTAGCGCACGTTGACACCCAAATATTCATTTATGAAGTTTACATACTGCTTCATAGAAATAGGAAGGGCCTCGTAAGACTTGCACAGATCGGTAGCAGTATTCCATCCCGAAAACTGTTGCAGCACGGCTTCGGGCTGGCTTCTTTCTAGCTGATAGGGCATCTCGCAGGTTTCTACACCCCCTACCTTATACGCGGTACATACCGATAACGTATTGAACGAATCGAGTACATCAGCTTTAGTCATGACCAGCTGAGTGACACCATTGATCATGCAAGCGTATCGTAAGGCGACCAGATCAATCCATCCGCATCTGCGCGGACGACCTGTAGTAGCCCCAAACTCATTGCCTATTTTTCTGAGCTCCTCGCCTGTGGCATCGTACAATTCAGTAGGAAAAGGACCCCCACCTACGCGCGTGCAATAGGCCTTGGTAACGCCGATCACCTCGTTGATGGTGCGCGGAGCAACACCCAGCCCGTTACAAACACCGGCCGAGATTGTATTAGAAGAGGTCACAAAAGGAAAAGTGCCAAAATCTATATCGAGCATGCTACCCTGGGCCCCTTCGGCCAAAACACGCTTGCCTGCCTGCAGCTGCTGATTGATAAAATACTCTCCGTTAACAATGTTAAGCGTGCGTAAAAATTCGAGCGCTGTAAAAAATTCTTCTTCCCAAGCGCTGATGTCTTCTTGAAATCCGTAGCTATCTAGTAACCGCTGGTGTTTTAATCTCAGCTTGATGTATTCGGTAGTAAAACTTTTATCGAGCAGATCGCCTACACGTAGTCCATTACGTCCTGTCTTATCCATGTAAGCAGGACCGATGCCTTTTAAGGTGGATCCTATTTTCTGATTTCCTTTCGACAGCTCAGCTGCTTTATCTAACGCCCGGTGCGTAGGTAAGATCAAATGCGTGCGATCGGCAATAAAGAGATTTTTTTTAAGGTCTACCCCGAAAGGCATTACACTGTCGCACTCTCGTTTTAAAGTGACCGGATCGAGCACAACGCCATTACCTATCAAATTGATGATACCGGGATGAAAGATGCCCGAGGGGATCTGGTGCAACACCAGCTTTTTATCTTGCACGTACAACGTGTGGCCTGCGTTGGGACCTCCCTGAAAACGAGCCACCACTTGATAGTCCTTTGCAAAGTAATCGACAATCTTACCTTTGCCTTCGTCTCCCCACTGGAGCCCTAGTATAACATCAACCATAACGTTTGTAATAAGCGGGGCAAAAATAGGCCTATTTGATCAGCATTATCGTTCCTTTTTTCGAGATCACTCGGTCGTCTTTGGTCAGTCC
>CANGYW010000017.1 GCA_947458335.1 Chitinophagaceae bacterium
AACAATGCTATCGTCCATAATATTTACTTTATCGTTTTTTGCTTGTTGATATTGTGGCAGTTCAATCAGTGGGGGCTTTTTAGCAAGTATCGACATCTATTTCAAATCGTGTTACTTACTTTTGTTTTTGTTTGGGTTATAGATAATTTTATAATTAGCTCACCATTTGTATTCAATCCTTATGCACGCATTATTAACTCTTTTCTTATTGTATTGATGTCGGTCCAACTGCTGAGTGGCGAGTTGTTAGCGTCATGGGAGTCTTTTTGGAAGAATTCTACTCTCCTGATATTGTCTTCGTATGTTGTTTTTTTTGTAGTAAAGATTATAGTAGAGGTCGCTTGGCAGTTTGGCACAACGATGAGTGACTCTTTTATGATTATAACCTATTTTTTCTATGCGTACGTTAATTTTCTTGTAAACATTATTTATGTGCCTGCAGTCATATGGATTCCCGTCAAGCCGAAATTTACTTAGTTGTTACCCTTGCTATGCTATTTATAGTAGCAATTCTTTTGTATTTGGTTTTTCGCATAATACAAAAGCAGCAGCAATTTTTACGCTTGCAGCGCCAGGTGGTCAAGGTAGAGATGGCCACGCTCGAGAAAGAGCGTGCTCGTATTGCAAGTGATCTGCACGATGATATTGGTCCTTTACTGGCTGCTATTAAGTATCGGATGGCAGTAGTGACTCCCGGTGCCGAACAAGACCAAAAAGAGCTTAATCTTTGTGCCGGCCATCTAGATGAAGCCATTGTTCGCCTCAGACAAGTAACACACAATTTACTTCCTGCCACACTAGAGCGAAGGGGATTGGTAGAGGCCATTCAGGACCTGGTCGTAAGCACGGAGCAGTTGCATCCTTTACGAATTGAATTAATTACCGATTTGCGCGTGCCGATTAGCAAAGAGAGTGAAATTCATTTATACCGTGTTATACAAGAGGGGTTAGCCAATTGTATTCAGCATGCGGCTGCCACCTGTTTTAAAATTAGACTTACGGCAGATCGTAGAGAGCTTACCTTACAGCTTATGGATAATGGCATCGGTATTTCAAAAAAAGTGCCTGCAGAGTCCCAAAGAGGCCGCGGCATTGCTGGATTCCGAAATCGGGCCACTTTGTTAGGGGGCCACTTTTCGTTAGACAGTGAACCTGCGAAAGGAACTGTACTTACATTTGTAATACCCAAATGAGTAGTTATACAAAGATATCGGTGGTGGTGGCCGACGACCACGAGATTTTTAGACAAGGATTTAAGGCCATGATTAGCCGTTATGAGGATCTAGAAGTTATTGGTGAGGCTGAGAATGGTAGGGAGCTGATCGAGTTGGTTGCTAACTTGCAGCCCGACCTGGTCTTTGTCGATATCAAGATGCCAGTGATGGATGGCATTGATGCCACCCGAGAAATTACCACACTCGAAACGGGTACACGGGTCATTGCTTTATCTATGTTTAGCGACGACGTATATGTCGTAGACATGCTACAGGCTGGGGCATCGGGCTATGTTCTTAAGAACGCCCATTACGACGAACTGGTTAAGGCTTCGCGTGTTGTGATGAATGGCGGACATTATTTTTGTAATGATGCCTCTGAAAAAATTCATACTTTTCTAAAGATTCATGCGGTTAACTCGTTAAAAAAAGTACAGGATCCTGTCTTGACGGAGCGCGAAATTGAAATTATCAAACTAATCTGTGAGCAGTTGACCTCTAAGGAGATCGCCTCTGCCCTAGGGCTTAGTCAGCGAACCGTTGACACCTACCGCGATGTGATACAGAAGAAGACTAAATCTAAGAACATGGCCGGTATAGTTCTTTATGCGGTCAAGTACGGATTGTATAAAGGATAAGGTAAACTAGACCCTCACTCCAAAGAAGTATCCCACTATAGCGGAAACAACCATTGCGATGGTGCCGCCTAGTACAATGCGTAAAACGGCCTTGAATACACTTGATCCTCCTGCTCGTGCCGATACGGTGCCCAAAATGGCCAGTGCTACCATGGTACAGCCGTACAAGATGTACTCCATATAAACAACGGGTGCCAGCAACGATACCATCAATGGAATAAATCCTCCCGCCGTAAAGGCTGCTCCCGAGGCAAGTGCCGCTTGAATGGGATTGGCTTGGCTCATTTCAGTAATGCCTAATTCATCGCGAACATGAGCTCCTAGTGCATCGTTAGCCGTCAGTTCTTTGGCAACCTGCTTGGCAGTGTCTGTTTGTAATCCTCTTTTTTCATAGATCTGCGCTAGAATCAGCTCTTCCTCTTCGGGCATCTCTTCTAGTTCTTTTTTTTCGCGTTCAATATCGGCCGACTCTATATCGGTCTGTGAACTTACCGATACGTATTCACCGGCCGCCATTGAGAGGGCGCCCGCGACAAGTCCTGCCATGGTAGCTAACAAGATCGGATCGCGCGAAGAACTGGCGGTCGCTACCCCAATGGCCAGACTCGAAATTGAGATGATCCCATCGTTGGCGCCCAGCACGGCAGCGCGCAGCCAATTGCTGCGATGGATATAATGCTTTTCCAGATAATTGTCGATAGTGGTCTTAGTCATACTTGCGAATTAATGTAGTGCACGATTTGTTCTTCTTAGCAGATCCTCAAGGTAATCAATTTGTATTTCTTGAATCTCTAGTAATTTTTTGTTTTGATGTACTAGCAAGTGATCGATCTTTTCGCTCAGTAGTTTTATTTCGAGCTCCGCTTTTAAATTAATCTTATAGTCGTGTTCGGCCCGTTGTCGGTCTTTTTGTTCCTGCCGATTTTGGCTCATCATGATGATAGGGGCTTGAATGGCGGCTAAACAAGAAAGAATCAGGTTGAGTAAAATAAAAGGAAAGGGGTCAAAGGCCCTGTATCTGAGCATCCATACATTGATAAGCATCCAGCACAGAATAAAACAAAAAAAGCTCGCAATAAAAACCCAGCTTCCTCCAAAGGCAGCGACTTGGTCGGCCAGCCTCTCGCCCATTGTCAATTGTTTTTCTGCCTCGTCTTGTATCGTTTCGGATAATATGCCGTTTTGCTGTATGGCCAGCATCACTTCTTTATCAAGGGTGGCCAGCTCAACCTTCTCTTTTTCGATTAGCTCATTAAGGTAGCGCCTACGATAGAGATTCAATTCTTCGGTCGAGAGGTAATGCTCTTTTTCAAAATCAGGGTAGTCGGTTTTAATCAGCGCTAACATACCAGGACGAAGGCTACTGCCCGCCACGGCCTCTGCGGGCGGTAAAGGCTGCTTACTCAAAAAACTGGTCTGCATGCGATCTGTAAGTATTGTACAGTGAATATAAAAAAAAAGAGCCGGCCCTCCAATGAGTAAGCCGGCTCTTACAATGATCTTATTGTCTTAAAGCACTTCTACGCTTCTTTCAACGAAGGCCGTAAGTTCAGCGCCTTTGAGCATTCCTTGCGAAAGCAGGGCCAGGTCGCAGGCTTGCTTGGCCAGCGTTTCTTGGGTATTCTCATCGGCTGACAAGATCTTGCCGATCAGTTTGTGATTAGCATTGATAGCTACTTTATAACTATCGGGCATTGAGCCATAGAAACTCATGGGGCCTCCACCCATTTTGCTCATTTCTTTCATGCGACGCATCCACTCCTCCATGGTAATGGTGACCGGAAGTGATTCCGAAGGTAAACTCTCTACCTCTACCTTCATGTTGGTATTGTTGAAGGCCTTTTCAAAGATCGATTTCAGTTGATTTGCCTGGTCTTCGGTCAAGCTGTGCTTTTCAGCCTCTTCTTTTTCAATTAGTTTTTGAAGGATGTCAGCATCTACCCGTTTAAAGGTGGTCTTTTCAAGTTTCATTTCGAGATGCTGCATAAAGTGGTTGTCGATGGGCGTATTCATCAATAGCACATCATAATCTTTTTGTTCGGCTGCTCTCACAAAAGTGTGTTGCTGTTCGGCATCGCCGGTATACAGCCAAACAAGCTGACCGTTCTTGTCGGTTTGAAAGTCCTTGACTTTCGTCTTATATTCTTCGATTGTGTAGTGCTCTTTTTTTGTATTGGTTAGCAGTAAGAAATCTTTGGCTTTCTCATAGAATTTTTCGTCGGAGAGGGCACCATACTTTACAAAGATGCCAATGTCGTTCCATTTATTCTCGTACGCCTTACGGTCTTTATTAAAGAGTTCCTGTAGTTTTTCAGCTACTTTTCGGCTAATATAATTGTTGATCTTTTTAACGTTGCTGTCACTTTGTAAGAAAGAACGGCTAACATTCAGCGGGATATCCGGAGAGTCGATAACGCCGTGAAGTAACAAGAGAAATTCGGGTACAATATCTTTGACCTCATCGGTTATAAAAACCTGTCGGCTAAAGAGTTTAATCTTGTTCTTTTGTATCTCGTAGTCGTTCTTAAGTTTGGGAAAGTACAATACTCCTGTTAGGTTAAAGGGATAGTCTACATTAAGGTGAATCCAGAACAGTGGCTCCTCTGTAAACGGATAAAGCTCGCGGTAGAAGCTAATGTAGTCCTCATCTTTTAACTCCGAGGGCGCCTTTGTCCAAATGGGTTGTGTTGTATTGATGATATTGGGAACATCGATGCTTTTGTATTTCTTTTTTCCTTCGCTGTCTTCGCCATCTTCGACCGATTGTGATTTGGTTCCAAACTGAATGGGGATCGGCAAGAATTTGGCATAACGATCGAGAATCTGCTGTATGCGGTGATCTTCTAGAAACTCTGCCGACTCTTCGTTGATATGTAAGATTACATCTGTGCCTCGACTGGTCTTTTTTCCTTCGCTAATTTCGAACGCGGTGCTACCATCGCAGGTCCATTTGGCAGCCGTTGCCCCTTCTTGGTATGAAAGTGTTTGGATCTCGACTTTCTCGGCTACCATAAAGGCAGAATAAAAGCCAAGCCCAAATCGACCGATGATCTCATTGGCATCCTTAGCCTCTTTAAATTTCTCCATAAACTCAGTAGCTCCCGAAAAGGCTACCTGGTTGATATATTTTTTAATTTCTTCGGCGGTCATTCCCAGTCCTGCATCGGATATAGTGATGGTTTTTTTCTTCTTATTGACGGTCACCTGAATGGTCAAGTCACCTAGTTCTTGGTTGTACTGGCCCAGAGAGCTCAGCCGCTTGAGCTTTTGGGTAGCATCGATGGCATTGCTGATCAGCTCGCGCAAAAAGATCTCGTGGTCGGAGTACAAGAATTTCTTGATAATGGGAAAGATATTCTCGGTATTAATCGAGATCGTGCCTTTTTCCTTGGTCATGAGAATGGTTTTTAGTTTATTACTAGTCTGCAAGCTCCGTTCCAATGCACAAAATCTTGCCAGATTGACATTTTTAGGGGTCTTTTTGCCCGCCCCCCTGAGAATCCGTCAGCAACCCTTATATTTGCTGCCCCGAAAGGGATCGGGAGGTAGTTCAGCCCGGTAGAATACCTGGTTTGGGACCAGGGGGTCGCAGGTTCGAATCCTGTCCTCCCGACCAATTGAAAAAGCCTCAGGCGAAAGCCCGAGGCTTTTTTGTTACAACTATCCATTTCGCTACACTTATAAAAAACCACCCCGATGAAAAGAATCTTTATTGTACTTCTACTTTGTGCTTGCGGTTGCGGCACGTTTGCTCAGGGAACTGCCACTTTGCGCTTAATCGATAAGGAAGGTTGGACGGCCTATTTACAGGGCACCATGCCCTTAGTTATTAGTGTGCCCCATGGAGGAACCGTAAACCTTAGCGAGATTTCCGATCGCAGTTGCGAGGGTGCGGTAACGGTAACCGATTCGTACACTAAAGAGTTGGCTCTTGAGATGGCCGACTACTTACAAAAATTCAACGGCCAGTCTCCTTATTTGATTATTTGTAACCTCATTAGAAAAGATATCGATCAAAATCGTGATATGCCCGAGGCCACTTGTGGAGACAGTCGTATGGAGGCTCCCTGGGAATCTTTTCATAATCAAATCGACGAGGCCATCAGCGAAGCGATCGCACAATTCGGGTATTGCATCTATATTGATCTGCATGGACATGGCCATCCCGAGCAGCGGCTCGAGTTGGGCTATATGTTATCTGATAAAGAGCTCAAAGAAATTTATCTAACGAGGCAAAGCCCTGCTAAGCAGCATTCACTCAGTAATTACATAAGGGCTTCTAACGGCAAGGTAGAGCTGTACGACCTGCTTTTTGGTCCGCAGGCATTTGGCACGCTAATGGCCAACGAAGGTTTTCCATCTGTGCCTAGTGCGCAAGATCCTTTTCCACAAGAGGGGCAGAAGTTTTTTAACGGAGGATATAATACTAGACGCTATACGGCAAGCGATCGCCCTCAGGTAATTGGCTGGCAAATTGAGTCAAACATGAAAGGCGTAAGAGACAAGACCGGACGTCCGGTATTTGCGGCCGCATTTGCCAAAGTCATCTCGCAATACTTGGCTCAAGTAGCTGCCACAAAAAAATAGGTGGGTATTAGTACTGAGGAAGTTTAACCAGTGTTCTTAATTTTTTGAGAGCCATTGAGAGTTGGTTACGGGCTACTTGGTATTCGATGTGCATGATCTCACAGATCTCGCGGTAGCTGAGGCGTTGATAGTAGCGCAAGAAAATAATTTCTCGCTGGCGCGGAGAAAGTTGGTTTAGTTGTTGAATCAAGGCCTTTACATTGGCATTATCTTGTTCGGATTGAATCATAAAATGTTCATGGCTCATTTCAAAAGGCGTATCCGGTGGGTCTGATTGAGTCAATTGACTTTTTTTTGCCGCTCGAATCAACTTGTATCGAAGTGCTTTGATTAGATAGGCCTGTATTGATAGTAAGGGGGCGGGTTGTCTTTGTTGCCAGATTTCGATAAAAAGGTCTTGCAGCGAGTCATTGATTAGTTCTGTATCCCGGCAAACTTTGATGCCGTACTGAAATAGTATTTGGTAGTACCGCTCAAAAAGAACAGCTAGCGCATTTTTATTGCCCTGGCGGAAGCTGTCCCACAAGATATCGTCACTATGCGCTTGCAATCGGAATTGGTTGGATGGTAAATTTATTGCTTAATTAATGTTACATCTTTAAAGATTTGTACACTTTTTAAAGCCAAGCTTGTCCATGAGAAAGAATTTACTCTTTACTGCCGATGAACTGCTGCTCGACGAGCGCTTTTTGACGTGGGTGGACGGCGTAGTCAACGAAGATGATAATCAGTGGGTTAATTCACTTATTACGTATTCTCCCGAGCAAGAGGACGAGGTTGCCGAAGCCGTTTCCCTGCATAGGGCCCTTCGCTTGAGGCTACATCCATCGGAGGGGCTTCAGCAACAACAAAAGCGACTACTTCTTCAACTAGATCGTTTAGACAAGCAAGCTGGCCAAAAAAGAATCTCTAAAAGCCTGCTGATCGGGACCCTGTTTGTGGGGTTATTTGCCGGATTACTTTGGTGGAACCAGTCAACGCTAGAGGTGGTTACAGAAAAAATCCGTGCCTCTTCTAGAGACAGCCGTACGCTCTCTGACGGAACACAGATAAAACTGGCCGGTAATAGCACTATCACTTTGGGTCCAGGATTTGACGATGCTCCCCGCAGAGAGGTGTGGATTAAAGGCGAGGTTGAATTTGTAGTTCAAAAGAAAAAAGACAAGAAACCTTTTATCGTACATATGGACCCCTTCGATGTGGTGGTAACGGGTACAGCCTTTCAAGTGACGCATCTCCAACAACGCTCCAGTGTTTTATTGCGAGAGGGGAGTGTCGAGCTCATTTTTAAAGATGGACAGCGTCTTCAAATGTCACCTGGCGACTTTTATGCATATAATCGTCCTGCTATTGCTTCCAAAGAACAGCCCGGGTTGATTCAGCAGGGTCCTGTGCTGGAAAGAAAAATTGTTTTTGAAGATCTAACCATCTCCGATGTTGCCGCTCAGATCGAAAGCCGTTATCCGGTAAAAATTATCATTGGCTCCGCTGATCTGGCTAATCGAAGAATTACCGGAATTCTGCCCAATGATAATTTAGAAGTTTTAATCAATGCCCTGCAAATCGCCACCGAGTCGGTGAGTAGACAACAGGGTTCAACTATCGTTTTTACCCCTCAATAAACAATAAGCTGATATGAGAATCAATTTTTATTTATCCTGCGCATTGTTGTTCACAAGCCTTAGCGGGCAAGCGACTGCGGCTCCTCAATATCCGAGTAAGCCGGTGCAGCAACGGATGTTGGCCAGAACAAGTATGCAGCAGCGAAACGAACCGGATGGTCCGTATGTACAGGTCGTTGAGTTACTCAAGCGACTAAACAAGGAGAAAGGAATTTACTTTCTTCTTGCCGATCCTTCTATTGCACGACTGATGGTTAAAGAGCCCAATACCAATCGCCCCATACAGCAAGTAGTGGAGGAGATGGCCAATGAGGCGGGGTTAGCCTTTAAAAAAGTAGGAGAAAACACGTTTGTGCTGCGCTTTGTCGGTAAATCGGAGTCTGGCACCACTGCGGTAACTGCTCCCACTGACGAACAGTTGATTCGTCTCGAACAATTGGTGGCCGACGTTTTTCCTATTAAAGGGAAAGTATTCAATGCTAAAGATAATACCCCTATCGAAAATGTGAGTGTCAAGATAGTGGGAACCAAAAAGGGAACGGTAACCAAGGCAGACGGTAGTTTTAGTCTAGAGGTAGAGAAGGGTCAGGTACTTGAATTTTCCAGCATCAATTTTATTGCCAGATCGCTAAAGGTCAATGATGCCCGCGACATACAGGTCTTTCTAACCGAATCAGAAAATAACCTGAGCGAAGTAATGGTGCTGGCCTACTCTAATCAAAAGCGTACTACGTTTACGGGTTCTGCTGTAACCGTTAAGAATGCTACTATAGAAAGTGCACCTAATGCTTCGGTGCAGGAAAGTATCCAGGGAAATATTGCCGGGGTACAATCTACTAACGGAAGCGGCCAGCCCGGTTCCGTTCCTAATATACGTGTTCGAGGTATTGGCTCTATCAATGCCAGCGCTACTCCTTTGTATGTCATCGATGGTATTCCGGTAGTCAGTGGAGATATCTCTGGCCTCAACTCCAATACTATCGCCGGCCTCAATGCTAATGATATCCAAACGATGACCGTGCTCAAAGATGCCTCGGCCACATCGCTCTATGGATCGCGTGCTGCTAATGGTGTAGTGCTGATTACGACAAAGAGCGGAAAGCCCGGCAAGACCAAGGTTAACTTTACCGTGCAGCGCGGCTACAATAACAATACCATCCGTGACGAGCAAAAAACACTAACTACCGATCAGTACATCCAGTACTACCGAGAAGGTTGGGTTAATGCGGGTAACCCTGTTACATCATATGATTCGTTATTAAGGGCTAATTCTATTGATCCAACCGTCAACACCGATTGGTTCGACCAGGTATTACGTCAGGGAAAATATTCGCAGTATAACATGAACGTGAGTGGTGGAAATGATAAGTCTACCTACTTTATCTCTGGAAGTTACTACACATCAGAGGCGCCTACCAAAGGAGTTGATTACGACAAAGCCACCTATCGTCTTAACCTGACCTCTCAGGTTACCAAGCGTTGGAGTATAAAAGGGGGCTTTAGCGGTAGTTACCAGCGCTCCAGTAACTTTTTAGGAGGAAGCTTTTTTGCTAATCCTATTCGTGCCATGTATCGTCTGGCGCCTTGGTTGCCAGTTTATAAGTCTGATGGCGTTACCTACGAACTGGGGTACAATGCTGGCTACAATCCCGTAGCTGTTATTGAGACGACAAAAAGAAAGGCTAACACGTATAACATTGGCGCCAATGCGTCCACTACTTTTCAGCTGATGGATGGGCTTACCTACGAAGGTAGTTTTGCACTCGATTTTAACCATGCATTCCGCTCGGTCTTCTACGATCCAAGAGTGGGTAATGCCAACATTGCGGTGGGAGGCTCTATTGAAAATTATACACAAGACATTACCAATTGGGTAGCCACCAACATTGTTCGTTACAAAAAAGATTTTAAAGGTGAACACTCGGTAGAGGCTTTTGCTGGTTACGAAGCGCAAAGTCGTAGCGATGTTGACCTCAACATTATTGTTAATGGAATTGCTCCCGGTACCTCAACAGCCGCCGGTGGATCTAGCCCGGAGTTGACGACTGGTACTGGAACGGCCAATACGCTGGTCAGTAAATTTTTTAATGCCAACTACTCATTAGGTGATCGCTACTTTGTATCGGGTTCGGTGCGCGAGGATGCGTCGTCGCGATTTGCCCGCAATTTTCAGTCGGCTGTCTTTTGGTCGGTGGGTGCAGGATGGAACATTGCTAGCGAATCGTTCTTTAAAGTTGCTGCCATAACTGAGTTAAAGATTCGCGCCAGCTATGGCTACACAGGTAATCAGGGTATTGATAATTTCGAATCACAGGGGCTTTACAGTGCGGGTAGCGATTATAATTTCTCGTCGGGACTCACCCTCTCGCAATTGGCAAATGATAATCTGACCTGGGAAAAGAACATTCCCTTTAATATTGGATTAGATTTTGTAGCTCTTAAGGGGAGATTCTCTGGTTCGTTAGAGTGGTATACGCGTACCAGTAGCGACTTATTGGTGCGGCAAGCCATCCCCAGTACTAATGGTGTGACAGGTATTACCGTTAATAACGGTGCAATGAAGAATACGGGCGTAGAGATAACTTTATCGGCAGTACCGATCTCTCCTGCCAAAGCCCGCGGTTTTAAGTGGGTGACCGATTTGAATGTGACGGCCTATCAAAATGAGATTACTGAAATCGATCCGAATTTTTCTAACAACAGTAATTATTTTAGACGAATTGGACGAGATTACTATCGTCATTTTCAACGCGGGTATGCTGGAGTAAACCCACAGAATGGGGAGGCGCTATGGTATAATTCTACCGATAAGGAGTCTACCACTAACGTTTTTACCACCGCTTTACCTCGTATCGAGTATGGAAGTGCCATTCCTCGTTTCTATGGTGGGTGGACCAATACGTTTACGTATCAAAACTTCAAGCTTAATTTTCAGTTCTTTATCAATTGGGGTAACCAGATCTACGACGAGTATGGTTATCTGCAAAAGACCGATGCTAATCTGGGCTTCTCCGACCAAAGTAACGGACTCAGTCGCTATGAGTTTGGTCGTCGCTGGACAACACCCGGTCAAATTACCGATGTGCCCAAGCCGGTATTTTTGGGAACGCAGTCTTCTGCAGGAAGCTATGAGAGCAGCCGTTTTCTTTACGATGGAAGCTATATCCGTTTACGAGATATCAGTTTGTCGTACACGCTGCCCAAAGCCTGGCTTGCCAAGGCCAAGGTTACCTCGGCTCGTATGTACGTAAGGGGACAAAACTTGTTCACTTATGTGCGTGATAAGCGCTTTAATACAGACCCGGAGGTAAGTATCGATGGGGTCATGTCGCAGCGCCCACCAGTGTTTAACACCTTATTATTCGGAGTTGATTTTACCCTCTAATATCTCATCGCCTAATTGATAAATAAACGTACTATGCGAATCAAAAATTATTTTTTGGCTTTGGTCTCCTCAACAGCTCTGTTGGGCGTATCGTGTAAAAAGAGCTTTACCGATATCCGGCCCCAGCAAAGTGTATTTACATCCGATGTTTTTTCTAGTCTGAGTACGGCTCGGGCCGCTGTTAACGGATTGTATTCTCAAATGCAATCTTACAGTTACTATGGTCGAGATGCCATGGTGATTCCCGAAGTGTTATCGGATAATGCTACCCGTAGTGTGCGTACGGGCAATCGCTATACCGGTATGAATACTATGACACATACGGCCACTGACGCCAACGTTGGGCGTTTTTGGGATCAGCTTTATAGAATAGTCGTGAATTCGAATGCCATCATTGCCAACGAAGAAAAGCTAAAAGGTATCGTAGCTCCTCTCGAACTGCCCGAACTGACCCAGTTGATCGGAGAGGCTTATGCTGTTAGGGCTATGGTGTATTTCGATCTGGCCAAGTTCTTTTCTCGTCCTATCAACTTTACCGCCGACGGATCACATCTCTGCGTGCCGCTGGTGCTCAATCCGGTAACTACGGTTGCCGAGGTTACGTATCCTGCCCGTGCTACCGCTAAGCAGGTCTATGACCAGATCGATAAAGACCTGGCAGCTGCCCTTGAGCGTTTGCCGGCAACGGGCAATGTGATCGTAAACGGTGTTAATAATGCTACTTGGCAGAAGATTCGCTTTAATCGCTTTACTGCACTGGCCTTGCGTACCCGCATTGCAATCTTTAAATCCGATTGGGAAACCGCAGTGACTGCCGCCTCCGAAGTAATCAATTCGGGACGTTATTCGCTCTACAGCTTTACAGGGATGGTGTCCGAGTTCAGAGCGGTAGGCAACACTGAATCTATCTTAGAAGTAGCCAATAACACGAACGATAATCCCGGTACAGATTCATATGCCTACCTCTGCAGTCAACAGGGATATGGCGAAATATTGGGTACTCGCCAATCGATGAATAGCCGCAGTACGGGTACTACGCTTTCTACATTCAGAGCTTTATACGAGTCATATAGTGCTACCGATGTAAGAAGACAGTTTGTGGAATTGGGCAATCGTAATTCATTGGGCGGAGAGGTCAACGTGCCACTGGCGCTCAAGTATGTAAATATTTCGACCTTTCTCGAAAATACCAAGGTTCTACGCTTTGCAGAGATGTATCTGTCTAGGGCCGAGGCATTGGCCAGACAAGCTGCTCTTACCGGCAATCAAGCGGCCTTAACCAGTTCGTTGGCCGATATTAATTTGCTCAGGGCGCGCCGTGATACTGCTACGGGTAGTCGTCCGCTCGTGGTTAGTTTGCTACCAACGCCACCGGTTGGTCAGATTAGCGTTACAGCTTATCTCGATACGATTATGCTAGAGCGCAGAAGAGAGTTTGCTCTCGAGGGACAGCGACTATTCGATCTAAATCGCACGCGTACCAACTTCGTAAAGATCAGTAGCGCAGGTAATGCTGTATCTCGACTTATCGATTATAATGCTACAACCAGTAGTTTTTATAACCGTACTATTTTGCCCTTACCTGTAGGAGAAGTACAGGCCAACACCAATCTGGTTCAAAATCCCGGATTCTAACAGTATACCTACTTTTTGCTATAAACGTGGAATACCAGCATCTATATAAAATTAAAATAACGAAGCGCTTGCTCAGTTCGCTCTCTCGTTTTGACGCAAGACTTTTGGTGCCAGGCAAACTATTGTTTACGGCATTAATCTTTGCAGCATCGGTTGTACAGGCACAATCTCCTGTCACTTCATCTTCTGCCGCTTTATCTACATCAGCAAATTCTCCGCAACGGCAAACAGGAAAGCAGTCTTACTTGTTCTCATCTGCTACACTGCGAATGCCCGCCCCTATAACCGTTTGGATGTATAGCCCGACGGACAGACCCGATACTTTGCCCTTAGTGATCATGCTACACGGAGCCGAGCGAAATGCGTCTGCTTATCTTGATCAATGGGCACGGGTGGCCGATCTGTATCAATTAGTCGTATTGGCACCTACTTTCGATAAAGACAATTTTAAGGGTAGCGATCGCTACAACTTGGGTAATGTTTGGAACGAAAAAGAAAAGCGTTTTATTCCCGAGCGGGAATGGACTTTCTCTGTTATAGAACCCTTGTTCGATCAATTTGTAAAAGCGGTCGGCAGTCGCGAGAGTCAATACTATTTATCGGGTCACTCCGCAGGTGCACAATTCGTACATCGGTTTCTCTACTTTGTTCCCGACAATCGAGCGGCCAAAGTTTTTATTGCTAATGCCGGTTGGTATACCTTACCGGATATAGAGAACGACTATCCTTTTGGTGTTAAAAACATACCGCGGATTAAAAGGAGTATAGACTATTTTTTCTCTAAGCCACTGCTGCTTGCCCTTGGAGAAGCCGATACCGATACCACTAGTGCTAATTTTCAAAAAGGAGAGCCCTATAGTTTACAGGGTGCCAACCGCTTTGAGCGAGGAAAAAATTTCTTTCGTACCGTGCAAACAGCTGCTGTGGCGCAAGGAGCTTCTCTTAATTGGACAATGGTCTCACTTCCGGGTGTGGCGCATTCGAATGCAGAAACCGCCAAACAGGCCGGCGCTTTCTTTAGATCCGTTCATTACCCAAATTCAACTTTTAAATAATTTCTAATCTTCATCGTACAACCCACCGCTATGAATCGTTGCATTACTTTATTTAGTTTTTCATTGTTTAGTGTTGCCTCTCTATTGGGCTTTAATACAGCTATCCAGGCACAAACCGTAATCTTCGCTGAGAGTATGGGTGTGCCTTCGGCCACGACCGTAGTTACCACTTATTCCGGATGGCAAAATACTGGAGCGCTGATCTTCTCGAACGGGGAGCAAGCAGCCTCTGCCGATGTGCGAACTACAAATCCCTCAGCTGGTTATACTAATGCTTCGGGGGGCGGAAATGTTTTTTATACTGGTACGTCTGCTACCAACGCAGGTGGTTTCTCTATTGAGGGAATTAATGTAGCTGCATTTAGAAATCTGACTCTCGATTTTGCGTACCGTAAAGAAAGCTCCTCTGCCTTTCCCAATTTTTCGGTTGATTATTGGAACGGTACCGCATGGGTTAATCTGGGCAACACAGCCGCTGCTTTATTTAACGAAGCGGCCAATGCCGCGGTGGGTTGGTATCCTGCCAAAACTATTACTCTTCCTGCTGCTGCACAGATTAACGGATTAAAACTTCGATTTGTACGTAATACTGGAGGTACTGTTACCATCCGTATAGATGATGTGGTCCTCACTGGCACCCCCGCCGTGGTTGGAAGTTGCGGAACGAATGTAACTGTCAGCAGCAGCGTGACTGCTTCTTGCGGACCTACTTCGGTTAATTTGAGTGTGGTGAGTGGCCCGCTAGTGCCTGGAGCCAGTTGGGTTTGGTATAGCGGCAGTTGCGGTGGTACGCGGGTGGGAACCGGTGCTACGCTTGCCGGTGTGCCTGTTAGTGCAACTACCAGCTTTTTTGTTCGCTCAGAGGGAGGCAGCTGTGGCACCACGCGCCCCTGCGAGACTGTAAGGGTAACTGTAACCCCCATTCCGGTTATGAGTGTAGAAGTGTTGGGCGATACCAGTTTGATTCCAGGAAAAACCACTACGCTCATCGCTACGGCCAATCCTGCATCAACTGGTCTGGTTTACACCTGGAGAAAAGACGGAGTAGTAGTTAATGGTGCAACTGGTTCTTCCATTACTGTTGGTATTGATGATCTGGGCACTTACACCGTGAGTGCGCTCACGGCAACAGGATGTTCGGCCACATCCCCTGGCCGTAGAATAACAGCCGCTGCCTCCGAACAGGCTTGGATTAGCCCTAATCCTACCAATGGGCCTTTTAAGGTTCGCTATTACAGCCGCGCCACCGCTTTCAATTTTCAGCGCATCTTATATATTTATGACCAGCAAGGTAGACTAGTCTTTAGTAGAAATTATGCTATAACAGGGCCCTACAGCAGCATGGATGTAGATTTTTCTGGAATGAGTAAGGGAATCTATTATGTATTTATCGGAAAAACCGTGGGTGAGCGAATCGCCGTTGGAAAACTTGTTGTTCAATAATCTGTAGACGATTGTTTTTCAGCGAGAAACGCCGATTACTCATAAAAAAACTACAAAAGAATAGTGATATTGATGATGTGATGCATCCCTATATTTGTGGGTATGCTTCAAAAATCGATCAAACTGCAGCAAGTTCTGATCGCGGACCGGAGTCCTATATTCCGGCTGGGAATGAGTAGCACATTAAAGCAACATTTTAGATCAATACAGGTGCATGAGGCCGGTAATGGCGATACATTGATGCAGCAGTTTCGAACCGTTTCCGTTGACTTGCTCATTATGGACGATCTTTTATTCGAAATGGAGCTTCGCCAGCTAATTAAAAAGCTAAGACTTACTAATCCGGCTACCCGTATTCTTTTCTTCTCTGACCGGGGCGAAGAACATTTTCTTTCCTCCATGCCCAAAGGGGGTATTTATGGTTATATCAATAAAAAAGCTTCATCTGCCCAGTTGATCGAGGCTGTGGAGACCCTGGTGCAGGGGCATCATTATTTTTCTCAAGAACTTTTGATCGAACGCTTGCTCTAAGTTTTCACTCTTCTGTAAAAACGCCGACCCTACACGTATCTTTGTGGGCTCTTATGCCCCGTAAATCTGCTGTTACGCCCCTCGCTACTGCTGCCGATACCGATGCCATTGTGGTAGCTGGAGCACGGGAGCATAATCTAAAGGATCTCGACATCCGGATTCCTAAAAATCAATTGGTGGTTATTACGGGTATTAGCGGTTCCGGTAAATCTTCACTTGCTTTCGATACGCTTTATGCTGAGGGACAGCGTCGCTATATGGAAACATTCGGCGCCTATGCCCGGCAATTTATGGGCGACATGGAAAGACCCGATGTAGATCGCATTACAGGGCTCTCGCCCGTTATTGCTATTGAGCAAAAGACCACTAACAAGAACCCTCGCTCTACGGTTGGCACGGTTACAGAGGTTTATGATTTTTTGCGGTTGCTATATGCCCGCGCCGGTCAGGCTTTTTCGTACGAGACCGGTAAACCAATGGTAAAGTGGAGTGAAGAAGAAATTGTTCAAAATATTTTTTCGACCTGCCTAGAAAAAAAGATCACCATATTGGCCCCTTTGGTGCGTGGCCGAAAGGGACATTATCGCGAGTTATTCGAGGAGTGGCGCAAACGAGGATTTGTAAAAATGCGCGTAGATGGCGAGATACGAGAGATGACGGCGCGCATGCAGTTAGATCGTTATGTAATACACGATATAGAGTTAGTCGTTGACCGGATGCAAGTGAGCGATGATCTTCGACCCCGTCTTAGTGCCAGTGTGCAACAGGCCCTTAAACTCGGTAAGGGGTTATTGTTTGTACTAACTGAGCAAGACCGACTGATTCAATATTCCCGCCAGTTGATGTGCGAAGACACGGGCCTCAGCTACGAGGAGCCTTCCCCCAATGCCTTTTCGTTTAACTCACCGTACGGAGCCTGCCCTATTTGTAAAGGTCTGGGAGTGCAGCACCAGGTGAGTATGGAAAAATTAATGCCAGATGCTACACTGTCGATCAGCGAGGGTGGTATTGCACCGTTGGGTGAAGCGAGAGATGCCTGGGTCTATAAGCAAGCGCAAGAACTGGCCCGTCAACACAAGATATCCCTGCAAAAGCCATTGAACGAACTTTCAAAAGCACAGCTTAACATCCTATTGTATGCGAACAGCGAAGGAAAAGCAGCCGAGATAGATTTTGCAGATGCCAAGTTCGATTCCTCGGCTCCCTTTGAGGGAGTGGTGAATGTATTGCTTCGCTGGTACGCCAGCCCCTACAGCGGTTCTATTCGCGAATGGGCCGAAGATTTTATGGAGGTGCGTCCTTGTGAGGCCTGCGAGGGGACTCGGTTAAAAAAAGAAAGTCGTTGGTTTAAGGTCAATGGTCGAAACATTGCCGAATTAAGCCAAATGAACCTCGATAATTTGGCAGCCTGGTTCGATGGCATCGAGTTGATGCTCGATAATAAGCAAAAAGCCATTGCCAAGGATGTTCTCAAAGAGATCAGGGAACGTTTACAGTTCTTACTTAATGTGGGCTTGGGCTATTTGACGCTTAATAGAGGGACGCGCACGCTAAGTGGCGGTGAATCGCAACGAATTCGATTAGCCACGCAGATTGGAAGCCAGTTGCAAGGAATCACTTATATATTGGATGAGCCCTCCATCGGGTTGCATCAAAGAGATAACCAGCGGCTTATTGATGCCCTTAAGCAGCTTCGCGATATCGGTAATAGTATATTGGTGGTCGAGCATGATAAAGACATCATGTTGTCGGCCGATTACCTGATCGACATCGGTCCTAAGGCGGGTATTCATGGAGGAAAAATTGTTGCAGCAGGAACTCCCACACAGGTAAAAAAATTAAAGACCCTCACCGCCGGCTATTTGAATGGACACTATTCGCTGCCGCTACCTACTACGCGAAGAAAAGGCTCTGGTCATTCTATTGTGTTAAGTGGCGCATCTGGTAATAATCTGCAGCAGGTTACGGCCATCTTTCCGCTGGGTACCTTTATTGTCGTAACGGGGGTAAGTGGATCAGGAAAATCTACGCTGATCAACGAAACGCTTTACCCTATTCTATCCCAGCATGCCTATGATTCGAGACAACAGCCACTCGTTTATAAATCCGTAAAAGGACTGGAGCATGTCGATAAGGTTATTGAGATCGATCAGGCCCCCATTGGCCGTACACCGCGCAGTAATCCTGCTACCTATTGTGGATTCTTTGCTGATATCCGCACATTATTTGCCTCACTACCCGAAAGCAAGGTGAGAGGATATGGGGCGGGTCGGTTCTCCTTTAATGTAAAGACAGGGCGTTGCGCCGATTGCGAGGGGGGCGGTATGAAAGTGATCGAGATGAATTTTTTGCCCGATGTCTATGTGCACTGCCAAACCTGCAATGGAAAAAGATATAACCGAGAAACGCTCGAAGTGCGCTACAAAGGAAAATCAATAGCTGATGTATTGGAGATGACAGTAGAGGAGGCCATGGAATTTTTTCAACCCGTTCCCTATTTGTATAGAAAGATAAAGGTGTTGTACGAAGTGGGATTGGGTTACATTACTCTTGGGCAATCGGCACTGACCCTTAGCGGAGGTGAGGCGCAGCGAATTAAGCTGTCTACTGAGTTGGCCAAGCGAGATACCGGAAAAACATTTTACATTTTAGATGAGCCTACCACTGGGTTGCATTTCGAAGATATTCGTCAACTAACTGAAGTGCTGAATCGGTTGGTAGAGCGGGGTAATACCGTACTGGTCATCGAGCATCACATGGATATCATTAAGCTGGCCGATCATATTATCGATCTGGGTCCTGAGGGTGGGGACGGAGGTGGAAGAATCTTGTTTGCAGGAACGCCCGAAGAGATGGTACGTGATACCGATACGCATACTGCCCGGTTTTTGGCACCGGAGCTTCGACAATAAAGAGTGTAAGGCTAACTTAGCGATGCCGGGTCATCTCGATATGCTCTATGCCATCTTCGAGGTAGATCTCTCCGGAGGGCACAAACCCAAACGATTCGTAGAAGTCTTGTAAGTAACATTGGGCGCCGATGACGAGGGTAGTGGTTTGAAAAAGCCGTTCGCAATGTTCGATCGATACCTTCATTAGTTCTTTGCCAAGGCCCTTTCTACGGTGAGCGGGTGAGGTGACGACTCTGCCGATAGAGGCAGCTTCGTAAGAGATGCCCGGTGGCACCAGGCGGGTGTATGCCGTCAGTTCGTCATTGAGATATCCCAGTAAATGATAAGAGGGCTGGTCTTTGTTATCGAGATCCTGAAAAGCGCAGGTTTGCTCTACCACGAATACCTCAGCCCGCAGGCGAAGCAAGGCATAGAGTTCATCAGCAGAAAGCTCCTGAAATTTTTTTAACACCCAGCGCATGAACTAAGCAGCACTTGTTTTTTTGAGTTGCGCAATGGTAGCTACTGGATCGGTGGCTTTAAAGACTGTATTGCCGGCGACCAGTACATCAGCACCTGCAGCTACAATAGAGGGGGCATTCTCTAAGGTAACTCCGCCGTCGATCTCTATTAATGCGGTGGAACCGCTGTTGTTGATCATTTCTTTTAGTGCGCGAATTTTGACCAATGTATGGGGAATAAATTGTTGTCCGCCAAATCCGGGATTCACGCTCATAAGACAAACCAAGTCTATCTCGCGAATAATTTCACTGAGTACCTGTACAGGGGTATGAGGATTGAGGGCAATGCCCGCTTTTACGCCAAGGCTTTTTAGTTGCTGAATATTGCGATGTAAATGCGTGCAGGCTTCTGCATGAATGGTAATGATATCTGCGCCCGCCTGCTGAAAGGCTTCTGCATAGCGCTCGGGTTCCTCAATCATCAAATGCACATCGCAGGTCTTGTTAGTGGCCTTTCTAAAAAAATTGATCAGCATCGGTCCAAAGCTGATGTTGGGAACAAACCTTCCGTCCATCACATCTAAATGATACCAGTCGGCCTGGCTACTATTAAGCATATCGCAGTCTTTTTGCAGTTGCAAAAAGTTGGCCGAAAGAAGCGAGGGAGCTATGAGTGGCATGGCTGCAAGATACTGATCATTTTTCAAGCTGGTTAAGGGCCTGTCGGGCCTCACTCAGCGAGGTATCCAGCGATAAGGCCAGTCGGTAGTGATGAATGGCCATTTGCTTTTTGTTCTGGCGGGCTGCCCACTTACCCAGCCAGTAATGCACAGGGGCATAACCGGGCGATAAAGTGCGCAGTAGCTCTAATTCCTTAAAGGCGGGCTCGAATTGGTTAGCCTCTAGCAATAAGGCACTTTTTTCTATGTAGGCCTCCAAAAAATTATAATCGGTCTCGATGGTCTTGTCGAACCAGGCGATCGCTTTTTGGGGTTGTTTTGTAGTAGTGTAAAAGATGCCCTTGTAGTAGTATGGCTCGGCTCCTCCCCGCGGTCCTTGGTGGGCTAATAGCGAGTCGCAGAGCAGCAGGGTAGCAGGGTCGCCCTTTTCGGCCATCCGAAGGGCCCTAGCATACGCTATTTGAAGTGGTGTTGCAGCGAGGCTATCAGTAAGCACTTCACTCTGGCCAGAAGTAAGGGCTTCTGTATCATAATTAGGTATGGCCTCATTTTTGGCGGAGTCTTTTTTAGATGAGGGCGATTCGCAGCTTATAACTGCCATCATGCAGATCAATAGCTGAGGGACCCACCTTAGCTTACTACAATTACTTTTCTTTAGAGAAGGGCTAAAGTTGACAGTAACTGCCAAAACCGGTCTGAGCAGGCTGCAAAGAAATGAGGTAAGGTTTGACATTTAGTTGACAGTTATATGTAAAGACAAAGATAGTTTTGCTTTCTCTAAAGATGTAGTATGCTATACCTGTTACGATCTAACGCAACCCCAATTTTGTTATTGCTCATTACGCTGAGCGGATATACCCAGTTGAGGGCACAATCTGCCGAAGGAGACTCGCTTCGCTACGCCGACGAAACCCATCTTCGCAATATTCGTCAGTTAACCTTCGGTGGCGATAATGCTGAGGCTTATTGGAGTTTCGATGGCAAGATGCTGGTCTTTCAGCGTACCTCGGTCAAAGATGGCATTCCATGCGACCAGATCTTTGTTGGCAAGGTACCTGCCAAGGCGAGTGAGCCCTTTACATACAAGATGGTTAGCACCGGAAAGGGTCGCACCACGTGTGCCTATTTTACCTACGACAACAAGCATGTCATCTATGCGTCTACGCACCTGGCCAGTGAGGTTTGCCCACCCGTGCCCGATCGTGCTAAGTATGGTAACAAATATATCTGGCCACTCTATAAGGGGTATGATATATTTATGGCAGATCTCAATGGAAAGATAAAAAAGCAACTCACTAGCTCGCCTTATTATGATGCCGAGGCTACCCTTTCTCCCGATGGCAAAAAGATGATCTATACTAGCACCAAAGACGGAGACATTGAGTTATACATCATGGACCTGGCAACTGGAAATGAAAAACGAATTACCAACACGCTGGGGTATGATGGGGGTGCTTGGTTTAGTCCCGATGGAAAAAAAATTATCTGGAGGGCCTCTCGTCCTCAAACGCCCGAGCAAATCAGCGAGTATAAAGAATTGTTATCTCAAGATCTGGTAGCGCCCACAAATATGGAGGTATGGGTGGCTAATGCAGACGGCAGCAATGCTCGACAGGTTACTCAATACGGCCAAGCTAATTGGGCGCCGGTGTTTATGCCCGACAGCAAACGCATCATCTTTGCCTCTAACCACGAGTACAAGCGGGGCTTTCCGTTCAATTTGTATACCATCAATGAAGATGGAACTAATCTTCAAAAAATTAGTCGCGACAAGGGTTTTGATGCTTTTCCTATGTTCTCGCCCAATGGAAAGAAGATCGTTTTTGCTAGTAACCGCAACAATGGAGGTACCCGCGATACCAACGTCTTTGTGGCCGACTGGGTAGAATAAGCAAAGAGATTTCCTATATTTGATTGACACAAAATCAAGCTTATGGAAACCGGACTATTACATTTACACAACGTGCTCCGCTGGGTGGTGCTTTTGCTTCTGTTACTATCAATTATACAGGCTTTCTCTCAAAAAGAATCGGTAAAGTCGACCAGTCTTTTTTTGATGATTGCAGCCCACACTATGTTGTTGATCGGCCTTTACCAAATACTGGGCGGTCGTTATTCTTGGGGCAATGTACCAGAGGGTGTCTCGGTAATGAAAGACTCTTTTTATCGGTTTTATCTGGTTGAGCATCCCTTACTCATGATCTTGGCCGTTGTGCTGATTACTTGGGCGCGCACCAAGGCAAAAACCCTTTCGTATAAACCGGTTTCTTATGCACTGCTCATCTCGTTACTGATGATACTGGCTGCCATGCCTTGGCCGTTTCGTGAGATCGTTGGCCGGCCTTGGTTTCCTGGTATGTAAGTGACCACTTAAACCTTAGCTATGCCCCATTATTATACATTGGGTTCCATTCCGCACAAGCGGCATACTCAGTTTAGAAAGCCCGATGGTTCCCTATACAGCGAGCAGTTATTTTCTACCGAAGGATTCAGTGATGATTATGCATTGCTCTATCACTGCCATCCACCCACGCAGATCATTCGCACCGAACCTCAGCAGGATGTATCGCCACAGGTGGCAGAGGAGAAAATGCTTCGTCACCGTAGCTTCGAAGGCTTTAAGGTGCCTCGCATCGACGATTATCTGCAAAGCCGTATACCGGTGTTGGTCAATGGTGATTGTCATATTGTGTTGGCGGCTCCGCGCCATAGCACCACCGATTATTTCTATAAGAACACCGATGGGGACGAAATGATTTTTGTGCATGAGGGTAGCGGAACGGTCAAGACTCAATACGGTCAACTGCCTTTTAGCTACGGCGATTATATCGTGTTGCCTCGTGGCACTATATATCAAATACATTTTGATACCCCCGATAACCGTCTCTTTATTGTGGAGTCCTTTACGCCGCTTCGTTATCCTAAGCGTTACACCAGTCGTCGGGGTCAACTAATGGAACATTCTCCCTATTGCGAAAGGGATATTCGTCCGCCACAAGACTTAGAGACTATCGATCAGAAGGGTGATTTTTTAATCAAGGCCAAAAAGAAAGGGGTGCTCTACGGGCTTCATTACGGCACGCATCCCTTCGATGTGATAGGGTGGGATGGTTGTTGTTATCCCTTTATCTTTTCCATTCACGATTTTGAACCCATCACCGGACGGGTGCACATGCCTCCTCCCATTCACCAGACTTTCGAGACCGATGCGTTTGTGGTTTGTTCATTTGTGCCTCGCCTCTTCGATTATCACCCGCAGGCCATTCCTGCCCCCTATAATCACTCCAATATCGACAGCGACGAAGTCATCTATTATGTAGATGGCGATTTTATGAGTCGCAAGTCGGTGACCCGCGGTATGATTACCCTGCATCCCGCCGGTATTCCGCATGGTCCTCATCCGGGCGCGGTCGAAAAAAGTATTGGTGCCAAAGAGACCAAGGAGCTGGCTGTTATGGTCGATACCTTTCGTCCGCTCATGCTAACCCGGCAGGCCCTTGAGATCGAGAATGGAGACTATGTGATGAGCTGGGCGGAGTAAGGAGAAGGAGGCCCCCGCTTCGAACAATTAGTGTAAATCGTTGGCTTACATCGCTTTGTGCTTCTTTTTTTGCGAGAAAGCCCAGGTTTTCCACCGTCGGGGAAAAAATCGCCGATTTTCTTCGTTATTCCCTGATAACGACCTATCTTTGCACCCCTTAAAATCGTATGTCGAAACAACCGCTGATCAAGCAAGATGGAATCATTCTGGAAGCATTGTCAAATGCCATGTTCAGAGTCAAGCTTGAAAACGGTCACGAAATCCTGGCCACGATCTCCGGAAAAATGAGGATGCACTACATCCGCATTCTGCCCGGTGACAAAGTGGGAGTAGAACTTTCGCCTTACGATCTGACTAGGGGTCGGATCAATTTCCGATACAAGTAAGACCGAAAAACAAAACAAGATGAAAGTAAGAGCCTCAATTAAAAAGCGCAGCGTGGACTGTAAGATCGTTCGTCGCAAAGGCAAGCTGTACATCATTAACAAAAAGAATCCCCGCTTTAAGCAACGCCAGGGATAATCTTAGTCAATAACCTACACAACAATAACAAACTACTATGGCTCGTATTGCCGGTGTTGATTTACCAAAAAACAAAAGAGGGGAGATCGGTCTCACCTATATCTTCGGAATTGGCCCTGCCACTGCCCGTTATATTCTCGACAAGCACAATATTGATCGCAATAAGAAAGTGCATGAGTGGAACGACGATGAGCTCAATGCCATCCGTTCTGTCATCACCGAAGAGTTGAAAGTAGAAGGACAGCTGCGCTCAGAAGTTCAGATGAGCATCAAGCGTCTGCTTGATATCGCTTGCTACCGCGGTCTTCGTCATCGTAAAGGGCTTCCTGTTCGTGGCCAGCGTACCAAGACGAATAGTCGTACCCGTAAAGGAAAACGTAAAACTGTTGCCGGTAAAAAGAAGGCAGCTAAAAAATAATTAATAGCAGATCATTCAATCATCATGGCAAAAGCACAACAACAGCAACCCAGCGCCAAGGCCGCCGCTAAGAAAAGAGTGGTAAAGGTAGATGCCTACGGCGATGCCCACATCTCTGCCACCTTCAACAACATCATCATCAGTCTTACCAATAAGACCGGACAGGTGATATCTTGGAGCAGTGCCGGTAAGATGGGATTCCGCGGATCAAAGAAGAACACGCCCTATGCCGCTCAAACGGCCGCTGCCGATGCAGCTCGTGCCGCTTTTGATGCAGGTCTCAAGCGCGTGGACGTTTATGTAAAAGGTCCCGGCTCGGGTCGTGAAGGCGCTATTCGCTCGTTGTCTCAAAGTGGCATCGAGGTGGTGATGATCAAGGACGTTACACCGATGCCTCACAACGGCTGCCGTCCTCCTAAGAAGAGAAGGGTTTAATTTGACATACGCCATTTGCGTTTCATTTTATAAAAGGGTGCGCGATTAATTTTTTAAAAGCTTTTTACCGATCGCGTCACCGGTTTTTAAAAAAGCTTAAATGAACAATCACTATGGCAAGGTACAATGGTCCTAAGACCAAGATCTCCC
>CANGYW010000018.1 GCA_947458335.1 Chitinophagaceae bacterium
CTCGTTACTTGTACTCGCTGTGGTTGCTTTGTTGATGCCCTTAATAATCTTGCCAGTGATGATTATGAATATATTTCAACCTTTCCGGTCTTGAACGACACTAATTGTAATCGATTAAAAATACCCACCCATTATATCGATCGTAAGGCCATTGACTCTATAAGCACAGATTTGTATAATATTGTCTTAATAAAAAGATCGAATGGGCATTATCAATTTAAAATTCTGTCATTAATTGAAAGTGATAACATAGCCATGACAGTACGCAATTATTTTGATGAGTAGGACTGGTTACTATTTAAAAGACACTTTGGTTTTTAGTGGCTCAACGCAAAGCGTCAGGGGTAATTAATCGAAAGTTTTTGGCAGCTACCTCAATACTTACACGACTAGCATTTGGAGTGGGCTCTCCATCCACATGGATCATCGCACCGCCGAGGTTTTCAATTTCAATGGATGATACTTGCCAATAGTAAATTTCTTTTTGTTGTTCACCGCTCGTAAAGTACGATACGATCTCTTCTCCTCGTAGTGGGCGATTGCGTCCACTGAGTTGGCGATATGCCCGCCAAAGCAGCGGTATCTTGTTTTGTTTTTTAACGATGACCACATCGAGCAGCCCATCGGACAGCGAAGCGTGCGGTGCAATGGTGACCTTATTGCCAAATTGATCGGCATTGGCTACGGTAATCATATAAGCATCGAGCATAATTTCTTGTCCCAACACGCGCACGCAAAATTTATACGAAGGAGCCGAGGCAAATTGTTTTATTGCATGTCTTATATAGGTGTTGAGCCCTCGAGAACCGCTTGAAGCATACGCGTGCGCCACGGCTCCGTCGAAACCTAGTCCGGTCAGCTCGCAAGCAAACTGACCATTCACCGTGTATCCATCGGTAGGTCGTGGAGTGCCATTCAATATAGTAGCGATGGCTTTATAAGGATCGATCGATAGTTTGGCCGCTCTGGCCAGCCCATTGCCCGATCCGCAGGGGATTATGCCAAAGGGAAGATTAACGTGTCTGAATGCGCCCACCACTTGATTGATGGTTCCGTCTCCACCTGCAATAACAATATCCGTAAACCCTGCTGCCGTTACATAAGAAACCAGATCTTGATATGCCCCACCGATCGCAGAATCGTGACATTCAAATTCAAATCCGGCCTTACGGGTTTGTTCTTCGATCAGTTTTCGAAGCAAGCCCCTAGAGCCGTTACCCGCAATGGGATTGATGATATAGAGAAGTTTTCTTTTCAAACCGATCATTTGATAAGATCATTTGGGGTAGCCCTTACCACCGCATCAGCGCACTGGCCCAGGTAAAGCCACTACCAAAGGCAGCGAGACACACGAGCTCATGTTCTTTGACCAATCCTTTTTCCCATGCTTCGCATAGGGCAATGGGCACAGAGGCGGCAGTATTGTTGCCGTAATACTGTATGTTATTATAAACCTGATCGTCTCGCAGGCCTAATTTTTGTTGTACAAATTGAGCAATGCGAAGATTAGCCTGATGCGGAATCAGCAGGTTGAGATCTTGAGCTGTAAGACCATTTATCGTAAGCGCTTCCATGATTACTTCCGGAAACTTTACGACGGCTTTCTTGAATACGGCCGGCCCATCCATATATGGAAACAGTTGCGCGTTGTCGATCATTTCGTGGCTCATGAACATTTGACCAATAGGAGCCTCGTTAAAATCGGCATAGCGTTCATCTTTCCAGAAATTGGCATGCGTACCCGGATTATACATAGCTAGTATTTCTGCACTCTCCCCATCACTGTGCAGGTGGGTAGAGAGAATACCTGCCTGCTCATCGGTGGTCGGTTGTAATACGACGGCACCGGCCCCATCTCCAAATATCACCGACACGTTGCGGCCGCGGGTGGTAAAGTCAAGTCCAAAGGAGTGCTTTTCTGATCCGACTACTAAAATATTTTTGTAGGTGCCCGTACGAATAAATTGATCGGCCACACTCAATGCGTAAACGAAGCCACTGCATTGATTGCGCACATCAAGCGCTCCGATCTCTTTCATTTTCATGGCGCGTTGTAATAGAACACCACAGCCTGGAAAATAATAATCTGGCGACAAGGTGGCAAATATGATAAAGTCAATATCCTGCGGGGTTATGCCGGCACGTTCAATGGCAATGCGTGCCGCCTCTACTCCCATGGTGGTAGTAGTTTCGCTCGTACGATGGGCATAGCGACGTTCTTTGATGCCGGTTCGTTCCTGGATCCATTCATCACTGGTATCCATGTACTGTAACAGATCGTGATTAGTCACTACCTGCTCGGGCAGGTATTTGCCGATACCGGCAATACGGGAGCGGATCATACTAGCAAGGTTGAGATTACAAAGTAAAGTAAAGCAGCTAACAATCCGTTTGACCTTTTACTAAGTAAGAGGAAACTGTCGTACTGTCTGTATCACTGCCTAGAAACGGGCGAAAGGCGTATAACTTCTGCCCCCCATTCGATACAGGCTTTTTCTACGCTGGCCACATCCTTCGACTTGATGGGAGAGGCGAGCACGTGGTCGCCGGTGTTCGGCAAGGCCAGTTCTCTTTTTAAAGCGTCGGGGGTACCTAATGCTTGATACATTTTTTTCATGGCCGATACTTTTACCACGGGGTCTTGTTCTTGCTCATTTTTATAATAGTACAGCATCAGTACAGGTTGTTTGACAGCAGTAAACAACGAGGGTTTCATGGTGGTCTCCAGCAATTGTTCTAATTGGACCGGTGCTGTCATCAAATAGCGATTATTCCAATAGCGCGCATAAATAGCGGTGGTATCGCTCACTATCCGATAAGTACCGGCCACGGCCTGTGCAATTTGTAAACCCCAGGGATCATTGAGCAACCAGGCCTTATTATCGTTAATCTCTATGTTGGGAGAAAGCAATATCTGGCCCGCAATCTCTGGAAACTCCGCTGCTAATTTTAACGACAACGTGCCACCGGTAGAGGTCGACATCAATATTACTTTTTTACCCAGCTTTTTTCCTATTGCGAGTGCGTGTACCGCTGATTCCCATAAACCTTGTGCGGTCATGCCGCCTAGGGGCGCCGAGGTATCAATGCCATGGTCTTGTAGTCGGCTTAGGTAAAGATTCATCCCAAAATGAGCGGCCAGGTTACGATGCACGGGATCGCCCTCCATTTGCGAGGCAGAAAATCCATGCAAGTATACCAATGCATATTCTGTGGGAGTGCGCAGACTGTCGTTGGCCCATACAATACGCGCCTCGTTATTGGGTTTGATCTTATGCCGAGATTCTTGATCGCGGATGTACTGCTCCAAGGCGAGTGCATCCGAAGGTACCTCGGGCAGCACCGTACTATACACCGGCTTGGCAGGCCGGGGACCGGCCAAATAGAGCATCAAAAAAGCTAATAGTATGATGGCCAGGCCTTTCAGGTACTTCATGGTCTTAATTTCCTCTAAATTAACCCATTATTGGCAAGAATTGAGCTACCTTTGCGCGTCTTTGAAAACACCCTTCATGCAAATACGTAACATCGCCATCATTGCCCACGTTGACCACGGAAAGACCACCCTGGTAGATAAGATTCTTCATGCCACCAAGGTATTCCGCGATAACCAAGAGACCGGCGAGCTAATCATGGATAGCAACGACCTCGAAAGAGAGCGCGGCATCACCATTTTTAGTAAGAATGCGGCGGTAACGTATAAGGATGTCAAGATCAACGTAATTGATACGCCTGGCCACGCCGACTTTGGGGGCGAGGTAGAGCGGGTGCTCAAGATGGCCGACGGAGTTATTTTGCTGGTGGATGCCTTCGAAGGTCCCATGCCCCAGACCCGTTTTGTATTGCAAAAGGCCCTCCAACTGAATTTGCACCCAATCGTGGTAATCAATAAAGTCGATAAGCCCAATTGCCGCCCCGATGAAGTTCATGATGCGGTATTTGAATTATTCTTTAATCTGGATGCGACCGAAGAGCAATTACATTTCCCTACTTATTATGGTAGCGGTAAAAATGGTTGGTTCAACGATTCACTCCAACAGATCGATAACATCAACCCTTTGCTGGATGGTATTTTACAGCATGTGCCGGCTCCTAAAGTAAACGAAGGCCCCTTGCAGTTGCAGATTACGTCGTTAGATTATTCTTCTTTTCTGGGTCGTATTGCGGTCGGTAAAGTAGCCCGTGGTTCCATCAAAGAAAATCAACCTATTGCTTTATTGCAGGCCGATGGTTCAATAAAGAAATCGAGAGTCAAGGAATTGTATGTCTTCGAGGGAATGGGAAAGAAGAAAGTCACTGAGGTAATTGCGGGTGATCTTTGTGCCGTGGTCGGTATCGAAGATTTTAACATTGGGGATACAATCGCCGATGCCGAAAACCCCGAGGCATTGCCGGTGATTAGTGTGGATGAGCCCACAATGAATATGTTATTCTCGATCAACAATTCACCCTTCTTTGGTAAGGATGGAAAGTTTGTAACCTCTCGTCACTTACGCGATCGCTTGATGAAGGAGACCGAAAAGAATCTCGCCCTTCGAGTGGTGGATACCGAAGAAGGAGATAGTTTCTTGGTGTACGGAAGAGGCATCTTGCACTTGGGTATTCTGATAGAGACCATGCGTCGCGAAGGATATGAGCTGACCGTGGGTCAACCCCAGGTTATTGTTAAAGAGATCGATGGTAAAAAGTGTGAACCCTATGAGAATCTCGTAGTGGACGTACCACAAGAGTTTGCCTCTAAGGTGATTGACTTGGTCAGTCGTCGAAAAGGCGAAATGTTGGTGATGGAGACTAAAGGCGAAATGCAACACCTGGAGTTTGATATTCCTTCGCGCGGACTCATCGGGCTGCGTACACAAATGCTCACCGCTACCACCGGAGAAGCCGTAATGGCGCATCGGTTTAGCGAATACAAACCTTGGAAGGGGCCTATTCCCGGTCGAAACAATGGTGTGTTGGTTTCTAAGTTCCAAGAACGCTCAACGGGCTATTCTATAGATAAATTACAAGATCGCGGCACCTTCTTTATAGAACCCGGCGAAGAAGTTTATGCCGGCCAGATCGTGGCCGAGAACATCAAGCCAGGCGATCTGGTGGTAAATGTGACCGAAGCCAAGAAGCTTACCAATCACCGGGCCAGCGGCAGCGATGACGCTACTCGTATTGCACCCCGCACACTTATGACCTTGGAGGAGTGTATGGAATATATTCAGCAGGATGAGTGCATAGAGGTAACGCCCAATTTTATTCGGATGCGCAAAGTGGTCCTTAACGAAGAGGAGCGCAAGAAAGTGCAGAAGAAAATGGAAGCGGAGGCATCTTAATGCTGATGATCTAATTTTACAGGTGTCTGCTATGAAAAAGCAACTACTTCTTTCGATTTTCTTGAGTCCGCTGCTTTGGCTACTCTCTAGCCCCGTTGCATTAGCGCAGTGTTCTATTTGTACAAAGACGGCACAGCAACTAGGAGAGGGTCCTGCCGAAGGAATGAATACCGGAATTTTATATCTAGCCTTTGCCCCTTTTGCTATTATAGGTTATATCGGGTACCGCTGGTATAAGGCTAATCGGAGTTAAACGAACTTACAAAGCGGTAGAGATTAAAGTCTTTTTGCTGCATTGCTGTCTTTATCTCTTCTTGTAATCTTGTTCTTGATACATCACTCATTCGTTTACGCCCGATTAACTGGTACGCCTTTTCGGTAAGCAGCCAGCTTTTCTTGTCTCGCAGCTCGGGACTTTGTTGCAACGTTTCTAGGGTAGTTGCTAATGTAGAGATGCCTTCGGCGCGGGTAGCCACCGTCTGTAAGATCGGGATCGTAGAAGTTTTTCTGCTAAAGGCAGGAGCCAGCATGGCTTGCAGATTTTTTACAAAGGCCGCCGCATCGGGTCGATCGGCTTTATTGACCACAAACAGATCGGCCACTTCCATAAGTCCCGATTTCATGGTCTGTACTTCGTCGCCAGCCTCTGGCACAAGTATTACTGCAGTTACATCGGCAAGTCCTGCGATCTCAACCTCACTTTGTCCTACACCAACGGTTTCGATCAGAATCTGGTCAAAGCCCACGCAGCGAAGCAGATCGGTGAGCTCGATAATCTTAGGATGCAATCCACCCATCGATCCTCGGGTGGCCAGTGATCGTATATAAACATCAGGATGATTGTACCAGCTTGTCATTCTAATGCGGTCTCCTAGTAATGCTCCTTGGTGAAAGGGAGATGAAGGATCTACGCAGAGTACCGCTACTTTCTTGCCTTGCCCTGTCCAGATGCTGATAAGCGCATCTACCAGTGTGCTTTTGCCAGCACCAGGAGGACCTGTGATGCCAATCACAGGAGTAGAACCGGGGGGTAGTGAGGCCAATAGTTCTTCGAAACCTGGCTGTTCATTCTCAACAAAGGATAATAACCGGGCTAAGGCTTTGTGATCCCCTTTCTTTGCTTCCTGAAGTTTTTCTTGCCACATAGTCGAATAGATACGACGCTTCCTTTCAAAGGTAAGCGGGATAGCGTTAATTTTATCGGATGCAGCTATCAGAAGGTATATCGCTGGTAATTCCCAATTATAATGGGCGTGCCCTTTTGCCTTTGATCTTACCACCCGCTTTTAAAGCCCTTGAGCAAACGGGATTGGCATTTGAGATCATTGTTGCCGACGATGCGTCCTCTGATGATTCGGTGCCATGGCTAGTAGCCACCTATACAACCGTAAAAGTAATTACAGCTCCACAAAATGCCGGCTTTTCGGTAACCGCCAATAGGGGGATACAGGCCGCTCAATACAACTGGGTCCTATTATTGAATAGTGACGTTATCTTAACACCAGATTATTTTGATCATCTGCTTCCCTACCGGGCCATTCCCGATTTGCTGGGTGTCTCAGGGCGTATCATTGGTTGGGATGATGAGCAATTGCAAGAAGGGGGAAAGTATCCTGTCTTACAAGGGGCCAAAATAAAGACGGGCTATGATTTTATTCCGTTGCAACCGACGACACAAGAACGTTGGCCCTGTTTTTATCTTTCTGGAGCCAATGCGTTTATCAACAAATCGATCTTTGACCGAATTGGACAATTCAACGAAATATTTTCTCCTTTTTATGCAGAGGATGCTGAGCTCTCGCTCAGGGCTTGGCGATTGGGTTATGCCTCGTATTATGAACACAGAGCCATTTGCCGCCATCGACACGCCGCCACCATTTTGTCTTCACAAAAAAAGAGAGTTGTTGATCGGATTTATAATCGAAATAAATTCATGCTGCATGCTATTCATTTACAGGGGGCCATGCTGATCAGCTGGGTGGTGCAGTTATTGTTGGAGCTGCTATTTAGGATACTGACCTTTAGGCCTGGGCCACTTTTGTCTGGTATCGATCTTTTAAAAAAAATACCACAGGTGCGCGAAAGCCGCCATGCTTTGCGCAATTTGCAGCCAAATAAAAAACTATTGTCGGTAACAGATATTTTTTTGCAGATCGTCCATCAACTTCCAGCAAACCGTATCAATATTTTTAAACGATAACATGCGACCGTACGATGTACTAATTGTGGGTTCAGGGCTCTACGGTAGCGTGTTTGCCCATGCATTAAAGCAGATCGGCAAGCGCTGTCTGGTCATTGATCGTCGCGCGCATACTGGCGGAAACATCCATTGCGCCCAAAAAGAAGGAATTGATATCCATAGTTACGGCGCTCATATCTTTCATACTAGCGATAAAGACACTTGGAACTTTGTTAACTCGTTCGTGCCGTTTAATCACTATATCAATTCTCCGTTGGCTATTTTTAAGGGGAAGGTTTACAACCTCCCCTTTAATATGAATACGTTTTATCAGCTATGGGGGCTACGCGATCCCAATCAGGTAAAAGAGAAGATCGCGGCCCAGGTAAAAAAGGCGGGTATTGACAAACCTCATAATCTCGAAGAGCAGGCAATTAGTTTAGTGGGCACAGATATTTATGAAACACTTATAAAAGGGTATACCGAAAAGCAATGGGGGAGATCGTGTAAGGAGTTGCCGGCCTTTATTATTAGGCGTTTACCGGTTCGCTTTACGTTCGATAATAATTATTTTGATGATTGCTATCAAGGGATCCCCATTGGTGGGTATAATCGACTCACCGAAGGATTACTCAACGACATAGAGGTACAAGTTGGACGCGATTACTTACAAGAGCGCGAGCACTTCGATGCAATGGCCGATCACATTGTCTATACGGGTCCTATCGATGCGTTTTATAATTTCCGATTTGGGGCCCTTGCTTATCGCAGTCTCCGTTTCGAAGAAGAGGTGATGCTTATCGACAACTTTCAGGGAAACGCGGTTGTTAACTATACGGAGAAAGAAGTACCGTATACGCGTATATTGGAGCATAAACATTTCGCGTTTGGAAAGCAACCGCACACAGTTATAACCCGCGAGTTTCCTCAAGCGTGGCAACCCGGTATGGAGCCTTATTATCCTATTAATGACGAGCATAACAATAAGGTCTATTCACAGTATCGTGCTTTGGCCGATCAAGAGCCACGCACGCTGTTTGGCGGCAGACTTGCTGATTATAAATACTATGATATGCACCAAGTGATCGCATCGGCGCGAGTGCGAGCGCGTCAATTTATTGAAACCAACTATGCTGTATGAACATCATCGCTGTTATTGTAACGCATAATCGTTTAGCGCTTTTACAAGAATCGGTAGCGGCCATCAACCAGAAGCAAGAGATCCCAACGCAAATCATCGTAGTCAATAATGGATCGACGGATGGCACAACAGAATGGTTGTCTGCACAGTCATCGCTGGAGGTTATTACGCAAGAAAACCAAGGCGCCTCGGGCGGATTCTACACCGGTATCAAAGAGGCCTACGAACGGGGAGCCGATTGGGTGTGGGTGATGGATGATGATACGATCGTCCGTCCAGATACGCTGAGTGCGCTCGTACAATCGATTAAACGAATGCACTTGTCCTATCCGAAAAATCCAATCGGTTTTTTAGTCAGTAAGGCGGTCTTTACCGATGGGCAACCGCATTGGATGAATTTACCAGAAATTTCGCGGGTACAGGGCGGATTACCTTTTAATAGTTTCGATGAGGAGGGTATTGTGCTGGCTCGCTCGGCCAGCTTTGTATCGCTATTGGTTTCACGAAAGGCAATTGCAGCTTGCGGTTATCCGCTCAGGGAATTTTTTATTTGGGCTGATGATATCGAGTACACCACTCGTATTACGCGTGCCGGTTTTCTGGGGGGCTATGTGCCAGACAGTGTGGTGGTGCATAAGACAAAAACAAATTATAGTGCTGATCTCTATAGTGCCCAACCTGCAGAGGCACAGAAACACTTTTATGGCATTCGTAATAATTTGTATTGTCGGCGTCTTTGGAAAGGTGAGTTTTCTTTCTGGGGTGCGGTGTTCAAACAGATCATCGTCGTTCCTTTTCGAATTATTAAAAAACGAAAAGATCATCGCTGGTTATTTCTAACTATCAATTGGCGGGCGGCAACCTCCGCTACGGGTTTTAGACCCTCTAATACTTTATAGACATGCAGCCCTTACGCATCAATATTATTTTGCCTTTTCCGGTCACCAAACCTGTTGGGGGTGCTAAGGTAATGTATGAGTTTGCTAACCGCCTGCAGGTCCTGGGCCACCATGTTACGGTATTGCATAGTTTAAAAAGGCCTTATAAAGCGATGCGTTCACCACTTTGGTTCAAACGATTTTTATTTTCAATCAGGGGAGCACAGCGCCCACACTGGTTTCCATTACGAAAGGAGTGTCGTTCCCTGATTGTAGACGAGATCAGTGATGCCTTTGTGCCGAATGGAGATCTGCTTTTGACTACTTGGTGGCAGATGAGCTATGCGGTAGCAGGTCTTTCATCGCAAAAAGGTATTCGGATAAACCTGGTACAAGATTTTGAGCATTGGAGTGGTCAGGTATCGCTCGTAAGGGACTCTTATCGCTTGCCGCTGTATCATGCGGCTATTTCTCGTTGGCTACAGCAGCTGGTCCAAACAGAGAGCGGAAAGCCTGCTCAGCTGCTGCCATTGGCCATCGATACCGATCGTTTTTATGTACAAACTCCTCCTCCAGAGCGCTTTCCTTTTTCGGTGATCTCCCTATATTCAGAAGAAAAAAGAAAAGGTTCGATCTACACAGTACAGGCCTTTGAACAATTAAAAAAATCTTGTCCTCAGCTTCAGGCTACTTTATTTGGTGTTTATCCTCGTCCTAAGCAACTGCCTGCCTGGATTCATTACCATCAACGGCCCACAAATCTTTCAAAATTATATAATGCACATGCTGTATTTATGTCGGCAAGTTTGGGCGAAGGGTGGGCGTTGCCCCCTGGGGAGGCTATGGCTAGTGGATGTGCTGTTGTATGTACCGCTATAGGTGGACATGCCGATTATGCTATTCATGAGCAGACGGCCTTACTGGTTCCTCCAGAAAATGCGACAGCCCTTGCGGATGCGGTGCAACGACTCTTTGATCAAGAAACGCTACGTTTTCAGCTGGCTACGAACGCCGAGAAATTTATGGGCACTGAATTTAATTGGAATCGATCGGTCCATACCCTGTTGCAGTATTATGCAGCGTGTCAAAAGTAATACCTTTGACCTATGACGAATTTTACACCCATCTTTCCGCTGGGCATTGTGGTGTATCCCGGAGAGGCCCTCAACCTGCATATTTTTGAACCCCGTTACAAGCAATTGATCAATGAATGCTTTACTCAAAAAAAGCCATTCGGTATTCCGGTAGTGCTCGATAAGCAGATGCAAGAATTTGGCACCCTGGTCGAGATCGAAAGTATTGCCAAGCAATACGAAGGCGGAGAGATGGATATCCACACCCGCGGAACTAAGGTATTTCGGATGCTCGAACTGGTTCGCGAAATACCAGATAAACTCTATAGCGGAGCTATTGTCAACTATCCCGAAAACGATACCGCCAGCGACAAGGCGTTCATGAAACGACTCATGGGTAAGGTGCGTGAGCTTCATCGATTACTCCAAGTCGAAAAGAATTTTGGACAACCCGACGAGGATCTCAACAGTTATACGATTGCTCATCATATTGGGCTCACCCTTGAGCAAGAGTTCGATCTGCTAAAACTTTTTTCTGAAAAGCAGCGAAAGGAGTTTATTAAACGACATTTGCATAAAGCTATTCCGCTGCTGTCGGGTGTAGAGCAACTCAAACAACGTATTCAATTGAACGGCCATTTTAAAAACCTGAGCGGCTTTAATCTTTAATTACCCACCCTCTTTAACGACGTATTATGGCTGTAACTCTTTGTTTTGATTTTGGCAATACACGTAAGAAAGTAGCCGTGTTCGATGGTGCGGTATTACGGGAGGCTGTGCAGCTTTCTGATGATGCAGATATCACAATCACCGACCTGCTTCGGCAATACGCTCCTCAGAAGTCTATTCTTTCTTCGGTGATTGCCCATAATCCATCGCTCGAAACGCTTCTCGCCTCGACCACACGCTTTCATAAGCTCGATCATACGACTAAACTTTCCTTTACTACGCCGGTGGGAAAACCCGCTACCATTGGTGCCGACCGGTTGGCCATGTGTGCAGCGGCTGTTCATTATTATCCAGGCATGAACAACCTGATTATTGCGCTTGGCTCTTGCATCACCTATAATTTTATTAGCGCGCATCACGAATTTTTGGGAGGCGGAATTTCTCCGGGTCTCGAAATGCGTCTACGTTCACTACATCAGCATACTGCTTTACTTCCTTTAGTAGCCCCCTCGGTAGATGTACCCCTGGTTGGGTATGATACAAACACAAATATTTTGTCGGGTGTGATGCTGGGGATGGCATTGGAGATGGATGGGTTTATAGACGCCTATAAAAAGCGCTACGATAACTTTAACGTGGTCTTAACCGGGGGGGATATACCCTATTTGGCGGCCCACCTTAAAAACAAGATATTTGCAGACCCCGATTTAATTTATAAGGGCCTGTATGCGATCAGCGAAGTCAACAATGTATAAGAAAATCAACGAGTTACGTATTAATCTGGGGTTGGCTTCAGGGCTCATTTTATGGCTGGCTGGCCCCTTGTTGGCGCAAGATAATTCTCCTTACTCCAGATACGGCATCGGAGACCTGGTTCCATCTACCAATATAAGTACCCGTAGCATGGGAGGTATTTCGGCGGGTTATACCGATGCATTGTCGGTCAATTTTAATAACCCAGCTTCGTTTTCTTCTTTTCAGGCGTGGAAAGAAAAAAAATCCAAGAAGCTCAGTTCGGGGCGCGTGGTACTCGATATGGCTGTCAATATCGATAATCGTACGTTGCGCGATCCCCAAAAAGAACAACGCTTTACCGCCAGCAATGCCCTCTTTTCCTACGTACAAGTTGGCGTTCCACTGCGCAAGAACTGGGGGATGAGCTTTGGTATTCGCCCTATCTCGAGGATCAGTTATAAGATCGATCGCTATGAGCGATTGTTCGATCCTGTTACAGGCGCAAATATCGACACGTCTGTAACACAGTTCGAAGGAGATGGAGGATCTTACCTGGGCTCGATAGGTACGGGCCTTGCACTATTTAGTAAGGACAGAAAGGGTATAGAAGAGAAGTTGAGTATCGGAATAAGTGCGGGTTACTTGTTTGGCAGAAAGAACTATATGACCCGCCGCAGTTTTTTGAATGACACCATCTCTTACTATCAAGCTAAATTTCAGAATACCACCAATTTTGGAAACCTGAGTTTGCAAGCCGGATTGCAATACCAACTTCCGTTAAATAAAAAATTACTATTAACACTGGGTGCTTTCGGTCAGCTGGGTCAAACCCTTAGAGCCCGTCAAGATCAAGTGCGAGAGACATTCTATTTTGATCAAAGTCAGGGGCAGCTACGTCTCGATAGCATCTCCGATCTTAGAAATATTGCCGGTCAATTGGAATTGCCAGCCACCTATACGGTCGGATTTACCCTCCAAAAATTTGCGGTTCCTAACAAAGAAGGGGGCTGGCTCTTCGGAATAGATTATAGTGCACAACCTTGGAGTGAGTATCGTTTTTATGGTAAGCCTGATTCTTTGCGAGATAAATGGGAGTTACGCTTGGGAGCGCAGATTAGCCCGGTTCCGCAGCGCAGCTACTTTACCAATGTCTCGTACCGCTTTGGTTTTTTTGTAGGCCCCGATTATGTTAATCTTGGCCGAACACTTCCGCAACTAGGCGCGAGTATGGGATTTGGTTTGCCTGTTGGTATCAGTCGTCAGGCTCCCAACCAGGTTACCTTTGTCAATCTTTCGCTCGAATATGTTCGTAGAGGCAATAACAATAGTGTTTTACAAGAAAATTTATTCCGCCTTTCATTGGGCTTCTCGCTAAGCGATATCTGGTTTATCAAGCGCCAATATGACTAATCGGTCATTATCGATTTTTTTTATTTTTCTTTTCGGGCTGGTCGCCTGTGAAAACGATGATCGTACACTCAGCGACTGGACTCGTTCAGTTTCCCTTACCGAAGAGGCTACCGATATGGAGACCTATATTAGCCAAAGTGGTAGACGCAAAGCCCGTATCGTAGCCCCCTTAATGGTCAAGCAGAATCGCGATACGATCTCCATGACCTTTCCAAAAACGGTTCATTGTGACTTTTATGATGATAGTCTTCGCGTAGACTCTCGACTCGATGCTCGTTATGGGGTCTATTTCGAAAATCTCAACAAGGTCTTTTTACGCGATAGCGTGGTGGTCATCACACAAAAGGGCGATACACTCATTTCTCCTGAACTCTGGTGGGATCAGGGGACACAGTTGTTTACTACCGATAAGTATGCCATTTACCGCGGTCCCGATCAACAAATTGTGGGCGGGCAGGGCTTGGAGGCTACGCAAGACCTAAAGCGTATTACATTTCGTGGCACTACAGGCACGGTCAAGGCTCCTGTTGCCCAATAGCACCGAGGGATAATTACTGCTACCTTTGCCCTTTAAAATTCTTTAGGTATGGAATATCGTTATATGGGCAAAACAGGCCTTCAGTTGAGTGTACTCTCTTTTGGAAGCTGGGTAAGTTTTCATAAACAAATCAATGACCAGATTGCCGACGAACTGATGGGAATAGCCTATGATCAGGGAGTTAACTTTTTTGATAATGCAGAAATATATGCCTTAGGTGAAAGCGAAAAGATGATGGGCCGTGTACTGCGTAAAAAAGGATGGGATCGCACGTCGTATGTTGTCTCCTCTAAAGTTTTTTGGGGATGGAGAGGCAAGGAGAACAAGCCCAATCAACATGGTCTAAGCAGAAAACACATTACAGAAGCTTGTCACGAGGCGCTGCAGCGACTACAAACTGATTATCTCGATTTATACTTCTGTCATCGTCCCGATAAGAATGTACCGATCGAAGAGGTGGTATGGACTATGCATAATCTCATTACACAAGGAAAGATTCTTTATTGGGGAACTAGTGAGTGGAGTGGGGTAGAGATTATGGAGGCACACCGCGTCGCCCAGCATTATGGATTGATTGGCCCCAGTGTAGAGCAACCGCAGTATAATCTTTTTGAACGTAACAAAATAGAGAATGAGTACCTGATGGTGTATAAAACTGTGGGCTTGGGTACTACCATTTGGAGTCCGCTGGCTTCGGGATTACTCTCCGGAAAATATAATAAAGGAATTCCTTCTGATAGTCGCTTTGCTATTCCGGGATTTGAGTGGTTACGTGATCGATTGATGCAAGAACAGTTGGTAGCGAAGGCTATCAAGATCGCCGAGCTGGCCGGTGAATTATCTATTACGCCCTCGCAATTGAGTATTGCTTGGTGTATCAAAAACCCCCATGTGACCACAGCTATCTTGGGGGCTACCAAAAAAGAACAGCTACTCGAAAATTTAGATGCTTTATCGGCCGTAGATATGCTGACTCCCGAAGTACTGCAGCGAATCGAGACCATCGTACAAACAAAACCCGTATTGCCCGAGTACTAATAAAGGCTCCATAGACTTATAAACTTGTCACTCCATCAGACCTTGATTTACTAATTTATACGCCATGTCTTTTGCTAACAAAACTGTTCTGATTACCGGCGCCACGCGAGGCATCGGAAAGGCTATTGGTCTTCGACTAGCTCGCGAGGGTGCCAATATTGTAATTGCCGCCAAGAGCGTAGAAGAAAATCCAAAGTTGGGCGGTACTATATTTTCGGCGGCGGCCGAAATGGAGGCAGCTGGTGGTAAGGCACTGGCCGTGGCTTGCGATATTCGGTTCGAAGAACAGATTCAACAGGTGGTCACAAAGGCCGTAGAACAATTTGGTGGAATTGATATGCTCATAAACAATGCATCGGCCATTTCACTCACCGATACCGAAAAGACCGAAGTCAAGCGCTTCGATCTGATGCATGATATCAATGTGCGCGGTACATTTTTGATGACCAAGGCTTGCATTCCTTTTTTACGTAAGGGGGGTAACTCGCATATACTGACCCTTTCTCCCCCCATCGATCTGCAATCGAAGTGGCTTAAAGGGCATGTAGCCTATACAATGAGCAAGTATAATATGAGTATGATGACACTTGGTTGGGCTGCTGAATTTAAAGAAGCCGGTATTGCCGCAAATTCACTTTGGCCCCGCACTACCATCGATACTGCTGCTGTTCGAAATCTTCTAGGTGGACAAGCGTTAGCCAACATGAGTCGTACACCCGAGATACTGGCCGATGCGGCCTATTATATTTTACGCAAGCCCGCGGCCACCTGTACGGGTAATTTATTTATTGACGAAGCCGTATTGGCTAGCGAAGGCATTACCGATCTTTCGGGTTATTCGGTTGTGCCCGGCGCGCAGTTATTTAATGATCTCTTTGTAGGATAAAGAGTTTCTATCACCAATGGTGATAACCAAACGGATATACGTTTCTTAAAGTGGTTGCAGCTACTGCATTCGAAGCTCCCGATCAGGCTTTATCTTCTTCTTCTTGCTGCTCAGTTTGTACTTTCTCGGGCCGCATCTGCGGAAATAATAATACATCTTGTATCGAAGGGCTATTGGTGAGTAGCATGCAAAGCCTGTCAATTCCAAATCCGATACCCGCGGTAGGAGGCATTCCATATTCGAGCGCCCGTAAAAAATCTTGATCGATGAACATGGCTTCATCATCGCCACGGGCTGCTAATTGCGCTTGCTCTTCGAAGCGTTCGCGCTGATCAAGAGGATCGTTCAACTCGCTATAGGCATTGGCTACTTCTTTACCATTGATCATAAGCTCAAAGCGTTCTACAAGCCCCTGTTTATCGCGGTGTTTTTTGGTAAGTGGACTCATCTCTACCGGGTAGTCAACGATAAAAGTGGGTTGGATATATTTTTTCTCGCATTTCTCACCAAAGATCGTGTCGATCAGTTTGGCTTTTCCCATCGTGGCATCAACACCTATATGTAATTGCTTGCAGACCGAGCGCAGTTGTTCTTCGTTCATGCGACTCACATCGATGCCCGTATGCTCTTGAATGGCATCAAAGATGCTGATACGCTTAAAGGGGGCTTTGAAAGATATGGTCTTATCACCAACGGGCACATCGGTACCGCCACACACATCAAGGGCGGCTCGCTCCAGTAGTTGCTCGGTGGTTTCCATCATCCAGAAATAATCTTTGTAGGCAGTGTAGAATTCCAGAATAGTGAATTCGGGATTATGTGTACGGTCCATACCCTCGTTACGAAAATTGCGACTAAACTCATAGACCCAATCGAAACCTCCTACGATCAGGCGTTTCAGATATAGTTCGTTAGCAATACGCAGGTAGAGCGGAATATCGAGGGCATTGTGGTGAGTAATAAAAGGACGAGCAGCGGCACCGCCAGGAATGGATTGCAACACCGGTGTATCCACCTCTAGAGCACCTCGTTCATTTAAAAAAGTGCGGATCGAATTGACGAGCTTGGTTCTCTTAATAAAAGTTTCCCGTACGGTTGGGTTGATGATCAGGTCAGCATATCGCTGGCGATATTTGAATTCAGGATCGGTAACGGCATCAAAGGTTTGGCCTTCGGCTTCTTTAACGATAGGCAGCGGACGCAGCGCTTTGCTCAGTAATGTAAATTCTTTAACGTGAAGGGTAATTTCTCCGGTCTTAGTACGAAATGCATAGCCTTTAACACCAATGATGTCGCCGATATCGAGTAATTTCTTCCAGACAATATCGTAAAGTGTTTTGTCATCACCCGAACAGATCTCTTCGCGTTTGATATAAAGTTGTATGCGCCCCTTGGTATCTTGGATTACGGCAAAGTTGGCCTTTCCCATGTCCCGCACGCTCATGATACGGCCCGCTACGCAGCAGTCGGTGAAGGCAGCAGCATTTTCATCACTAAAATTATCTTTGATATCTGTTGAATAGGTGTTGACCGGAAACAGTGCAGCCGGATAAGGTTCGATCCCCATCATAATGAGTTCGGCTAGTTTTTCGCGGCGAAGCTGTTCTTGTTCGGAGAGGATCGGGGCGCTCATGAGTACCACATTTTTCGTGCGCAAAGTTATTGTTTAGTCAGGTGCTTACAAAGCGAAAGCCTCCCGTAACGGAAGGCTTTCTTATTCCCGCTATTGCGGGGGGTATCATTTATTCTTTACCAAATAGCCAATGCGCAATCCCATAAAGTGATTACGCAATCCATCATTTCCGGTAGCATTGGGATTGATGTTACGAACGCCAATGGTATAGTTATATCCAACAGACCAGCCGTTAGCCAAGCGATAACCCAGCATTAGGTTAACGCCCCAGTCAGGTCCGACAAAATCAGAGTTAGAGAGTGTGCCAAAGTTGACAGAACGCTTTCCACTTTTTACGAAATCGTTACTCAACAGCGGATCGCCGTTCAGTAAGCGTGTTTCTGCAAAAGAAGGCAGATCGACCGCAAAAGCAGGACCGCCACCTACATAGAAAGTGTTGGTCTTTTTGTGTGACATATTATAGAGAAAGTTCGCTTGTAACTCTGCATAGCGAAGACTCCAGTAGGTCTTCTCTTTGAAACTTACATTTTCAATACGACCCTTTTGAGAATAGAAAATACCAGGATGAAAACTAAACTTGCCTTTGCACATAGGAGCATCCATTTCGAGTCCTACAGTGTAACCGATTTTTTGATCGTCGGTAATCAGGTTTCCACCTTTCTTTCCGTATTGGTTGGCCATGGTTACGCCACCGCTAAAGCCAACACTGGCTTTTTGGGCAAAAGAGGGAAAAGAAAGCAAGGCCGTAGCAGAAGCCAGCAGTAAACACAGTTTTTTCATATCAGTCTGTTTGGTTCGTTTGATAACGACTACCTAAGTTAAGAATTTATCCCTTAGGCCGTTGCGCGCAAAGATATTTAGGTTTTGCTAATCTGCAATCGATAGAATGAAAACACTATTTCTTCCTAAGTAATTGTAAATCATTAAATTAAATGAAATCAGTCTCCAGGGTAGTCCAATTTGGTCTGCGGCAAGCCCCTACCCGGCCAACAAGACCTGCCAAGCTGCCGCCGCTTCACCCTTCTGTAACTGCTCTTTTGCATAGAGGTGCAGTTCCTTTTCCATCTCTTCGGGGTTGATCGAGAAGTATTGTATGATTTGTTTAAGATGGGCATCGTCGAAGGTGGGATCTACATCGGGTATTCGCGAAAAATTAGCCAGTTGACCAAGATCATTGCCTGAAAAAATGCGGCTGTTTCGAATGGCAGCCGGTAAAGCATCTACGCCCATCCCAAGTTGTGTATTGGGCTTGGCCACCTGAAAAAGATTTTGCTCAGTGACCACGGTATACCAATCTCCCCCTAAACGAGCTACCAGTGGTAAGCGACGCGGATCCATTTTTTTATCTATATCCAGTAGACTGTCGTCAATGTGCAGCATCAACACTTCGCAAATAACAAGATTGCCCGCACCGCCCTCGGTACCCAGCGGTTTGATCTCTTGCACGCGGCATTCCATTTTAACCTTACATTCCTTGATCATGGGAGGTCGAACCTTGTGAGCTGGTTCGGGTGTAAAGCCTGCTTTGTGAAATTCATTTATAGTACGGGGATATTCACAACTGGCAAGCGATTGTTGTTGCACCATGTCTTCGGTAACCATGTGTATAACCACCTCTGGAACTTCTTGTACATTTTCGAGCGTATGCTTGGTGGTATTGTCTCGTACCCTTCGGGCAGGAGAAAAAATAACAATGGGAGGTTGCGCAGAGAAAACATTAAAAAAACTAAACGGGCTCAGATTTACATGCCCCTCCTTATCGATAGTAGAGGCAAAACAAATAGGTCGGGGCGCCACGATCTGTTGCAAATAGTATTGCTTATCAACGGTCGTCAATTGAGACAGATCGAATAGCATATTACTGGAGCTGATTTTTTTTCTGCCGTAAAATACTCCAATCGGTTTCTTCTTTCACAATACTATTGGATAACGTGCCCAGCGCTTCGATGGTCATCTCGACCGTATCGTTGGGTTGTAACCATTGCTCGACATAGTTCGGATCCTGTAATTTTCCGGTACCGTTCAATTCTAAAAAGCAACCCGTTCCCACTGTACCGCTGCCGATGACATCGCCGGGGTAGAGGTCTACTCCGTAAGAGGCGCGTTCAATAATCTCCGCAAAGGTCCAATCCATGTCACCCAGATTACCCTGGCTTACTTGTTTTCCATTGACAGAGCAACGCATGGTTAGATTCCAGCTCTTTCCGGTATGGCCAGGCTTGGCGTTGGTCTCGAAGGGGTGCAGTTCATCAAGCGTGACCAGCCAGGGGCCGATAACGGTAGAAAAGTCTTTTCCCTTTGCCGGTCCCAGGTTTAATAGCATCTCTTCCATCTGCAGGGTTCTTGCGCTCATGTCGTTCATGATCATCAGACCGGCTATATGCTGATCGGCTTCACTAGCACGAATATTGCGACCGGGTCGACCGATCACGATAGCCGCTTCTAGCTCAAAGTCGAGTTTTTCGAAATGATCGGGCATACAGCGAATGGGGCCCGGCCCTTGAATGCTGTGATGGTTTGTAAAATAAAAGATGGGATACTCGTCGAATTGCGGGATCATCTCTACTTTTCGGTTACGACGAGCTGCAGCTACGTGCTGGCGAAAGGCATAGCCATCTCGACAAGAAGGAGGAAAAGGAACGGGGGCCAGTAATTTTACTTGGGCGACTGGAGTACCTTTTTTGGCAAAGGACCCTCCTTCGCGTACCATTTGTTCGGCGGCCTGCGCTATTGGGAAAAAATCATCCCAATAGTTGAGGAACATATTCATACTGCCTGGAAGCTCAGGGTGCAGCAGTTCCATATCGTAAATGTGCCCGTCGATGAGTACACCTAATTGTTCTCTGTCTTCTCGCTGATAACTGAGCAGTTTCATAGGGGGCTATTTCGCTGGCGCTAAGGTAGCAAGGTTAATGCGATTTTAAGAAGTTGTTATGACCACGATCATCTTAAAATTTTCGCTGCGCGCAGTATCTTTGCGCCATGGAATTTGAAAAAATACACAATAAGGGGCAGGCCCGTCTCTTTAAAAGTGATTTTCTCGAAGCGCTTACCAAAGCCCACCCATTGGTCATCTGGGGCATGTACCTTCCTATTTTATTTTATCTCCCTTATCTGGCCTATGCCCGCTACGGATTTGCCATGTCTTCGTTGTGGCTGTACTTTATGCTAGGAATTTTTTGTTGGACCTTTTTTGAATACGTTGCGCACCGATTCATTTTTCATTGGGTGCCCAAAACATCATTTGCTACTAAAGTAGTGTATACGATGCATGGTAACCATCATCACTATCCTCGCGATCGGCAGCGACTCTTTATGCCCCCGGTGCCCAGCATCTTGTTCGCTTCACTTCTTTTTGGAATCTTTTTTTGGATGATGGGGTCGTATGCCTTTATGTTCTTTCCCGGATTCTTGTTGGGCTACTTGCTTTATGCTTCTATGCATTATGCCATTCATGCCTGGAATCCTCCTTTCAAGTGGATGAAGCCGCTATGGCGCAATCACCATTTGCATCATTACAAGAACGAACACCACGGGTTTGGCGTCAGTTCCACACTCTGGGACTTGATATTTGGTACCATGTTCGATCTCAAGAACGAAAAAGAAGATAAAGAAAAGGTTAAAGCACTTCAGTTCGAAAAGCGCTCTTAGTCTTGGGCCCTTGTTCAAGAATTCTCGATCGACTTAGTCAATGGCTCTTGACAGGTCTTCGATCAAATCGGTGGCATCCTCTATTCCTACACTAAGTCGGATCAGTTTATCGGAGAGTCCATTGCGTAGTCTCTCTTCGCGTGGAATGGAGGCGTGTGTCATGGTAGCAGGATGATTGATCAACGATTCCACACCGCCCAGACTTTCTGCGAGCGAAAAAAGTTTTGTGGCAGACAATACTTTTTTCGTAGCGGCCAGATCGTTATCCTTTAATTCGAACGAGATCATTCCTCCGAAACCAAGCATTTGTTGTTTGGCAATAGCATGTCCAGGATGCGTCTCAAACCCGGGCCAGTATACTTTTTCTACTTTCGGATGGTTGACCAGCCACTCGGCAACCAGGGCACCATTATCGCAGTGCGCCTTCATGCGAAGGCCCAGTGTCTTGATGCCGCGTAGGACCAAAAAGCAATCCATGGGTCCGGGTACGGCACCGCTGCTTTTTTGTATAAAGAAGAGTTGCTCGCGTAAGTCATCGCTATTGACAGCCAGCGCTCCTTGAATAACGTCGCTGTGTCCGCCTAGGTATTTAGTGGCCGAGTGCATGACAATATCGGCGCCGAGTGTAAGGGGCTGTTGCAATGCAGGAGAGGCAAAGGTGTTATCGACAGCCAGCAAAATACCATGCTGCTTTGCTAGCGAGGCGATCGCTGCAATATCAGAGATATTCATTAGCGGGTTCGTGGGCGTTTCGATCCAGATGAGTTTGGTCTTGGCATTGATCGATTTTTTGATCTCGCTTAGTTGCGTGGTATTGACTTGATGAAATACGATACCCAGTCGCGAGAAGATCTTGGTAAATAAACGATACGTACCACCATACATATCATTACCACAAATTACCTCATCACCGGCACAGAGTAGCTTGATAACGGCATCGGTGGCAGCGACCCCACTGCTAAATACTAACCCATACTTGGCTTTTTCTAGCTGCGCAATAGCTTCTTCGAGGGCTTTTCGGGTTGGATTTTGACTACGGGCGTATTCAAATCCTTTGTTTACACCGGGAGCCTCTTGTACGTAGGTAGAGGTTTGAAAGATTGGGGTCATGATGGCTCCGGTCGACGGATCGGGATGGGCTCCTGCGTGTACGAAGACGGTATTGTTTCCCCATTTTTTTTCTTGCGCTGCCATATAGGTTTTAAAATTTAAATTGAATTCTAGTTTCCCAATTTTCCCATGCTACAATTAGCTCGGTTTTTTCTTCTTTTTCTTGAAAGATCATTGTAAAGTACTCCAAGGCAAGGCCGGTCTTGATGACTGGTACATTGAATCGGGCTATATCGGTATTTTTCTCTGGCTGTACGCCCCAAATATCGGTGGTGCTACTCAGCACAAAGGTCCAGGTGTCCGGATGAGGAATACAAGAAAGGGTGTAGCGGCCAGCTTTGATGAGCTGGTTCTCGATAAAGGCATCTTTGAATAATTGCAATTCAGTGGCCTCATTGGCACCGAGGCGCCACCCTTGTTCGTATTGCAGTATATCTGTAAAAAGTTTGCGGCCCTGCAGATGTGGACGGCTATAGATGACCCTGGCAAGCGGCCCAGTTTTTATATTGCCGGTTAGTTGAAGTATTGGATAATCTACGGGCCAATAGCTCATATCCATTGGAGAAATATCAACCGTCGCATAGGGGTTGATGGCGGGGCTCACCTTACCAGTGGCAATGGGGGCGACCGGATCAATCGTTACTGTATCGGAAGTTGGTTTTTGAGGCGGTTGACAAGCCAGCAGAAAGCTGCCCCATACGAAGGCAACGAAATATCTTAAAGGCTGCAACAGTTGAGGTAGCATACGATTCAAAATTAGTTGAATTTACCCTTCACAAATTGGGTGATCGCAGTGACTAACTCAATCATTACCGGCAGCTTTGGGTTCGAGTAGCTGGCAATATTTGCGGCAGGCACCGGGCTATCGATTTTTTTTAATACATGATTCATTTGCTCAACAATAACCAGTTTTGCCTCGGGCTTGGAAGCGGCCAATAACTGGGCATCCGTCTCTTTTACCTGCAGATCATTGGTGCCTTGTACGATCAACGCCCGACAGTTGAGAGTACGCATGAGTGTCTGCGGATTATAGCGAAGCCAAGAGATCATATAGGGTTGTACCGAAGGCCGAAATACTGAGAGTAAAAGCGGATGCGGTTTTACGATTCGCTGCCCCATTAATAGGGTATCGAGATAGCGACCGGCTAACTTTTTGAGTGAATCGGGGCCGCCACCTGCAGCAAATTGTTCGCGCAAAACGGCATCTATCGGCCGCCCTACACCTGCTATGCTTATAAAGCCGCTAATTTTTTCGGTTTGCGCTGCACTGAGTCCTACCAACGAACCCTCACTATGCCCTGCCACATAAATCTTTCGAAATCCTTGTTGACGAAGCCAGCGGATCCACCCGATGGCATCATCCACTCCATCGCTGAATTGCATCTGCTCCTCTCGAAGTTGGTTGATCTGACTTTTGGCCACACCTCGTTTATCGTATCGAAGGGTGGCTATTCCATGCACTGCGAGACTATCGGCTAGCTGCAACAACGAATTATTTTTTCCGGGTAGCAGCGGGCTGTTTCCGTCGCGATCAGTAGGTCCCGATCCGGCAATGATTAGTACCACAGGGGGTCGTTTAACCGTAGCGGGGATAAACAGCGTCCCTTTTAATGTTCCGCTCGTAATGACCAACTCGGCTTCTTGTTGCCGGTACAAAGCGGGTTGAATCGAATTATTTTGCGCCGACACGATTTGAGTAGCGGCAAGTAGCAGGTACAGTATTCCTCCCTTGAGCCATCGACGATTTTTCATACGTGCAAAGTTGCATGTATTTGACTTCTGATGCATCCTTTATCTTTGCGGCTCCCGCACTGTCTCACCCTTTTGTGATCTGAAGGCGGATCAAACCCATCCTCCATGCAAAAAGGACCCATCTCTCAGTTTGTTCAACATCATTATCGTCATTTTAATGCCGCCGCCCTGGTCGATGCCGCCAAAGGCTATGAGCAACATCTGCTCGAAGGTGGAAAGATGATGATCACGCTCGCAGGTGCCATGAGTACGGCCGAGCTGGGCGTTTCGCTGGCCGAAATGATCCGCCAGGGTAAAGTAGATATCATTAGTTGTACCGGTGCCAACCTGGAAGAAGACGTGATGAACCTGGTGGCGCATTCACACTATAAGCGAATACCTAATTACAG